>NZ_JALBGZ010000386.1:0-6112 GCF_023006515.1 Bradyrhizobium sp. PRIMUS42 | reverse complement strand
CGCCGCGAGATGCTGCTGCGCCGGGCGCGGCAGGACGAGGCCGCCATGCAGATCGATGCCTGGCTGCGTTCGCCCGGCCTGAGGGCGCCGACATGAGCCAGCAATATCGCGCCTACCTCGTCGGCGAGAACGGCGTCTTCCGCTCCGCCGAAGCATTCGAGGCCTCGTCCGACGAGTCCGCTCTCAGCTTCGCGCAGCAGTTCACGCGGCACGGCAAGGTGGAGGTGTGGCAGCTCGGCCGCAAGATCGCCGTGCTGGACTCGGAGCAGTCCCAGCCGCCGCCGCCGTCCGCACGATCCCGGCCGGCACTGACGCGTCAATGATCGCGTGAGTGCGATCGCGACGTGAGACTGTCGATCTCGAAGCTGAACTTCACCTGCATGATTGGCCCGTTGGCGTCGCGAACGTCGATCGCCATCTGTTGCCTGCCTCCAGTGGGCGACGCAGACAACACGGCGTCGCGCGCCATGTCGGCAATCGATTTGGCGGCCTCGGCCCGAACCGCGCGCGGGCTGGACAATTCCAGTCCCTCCTCGTCCAGTGCAATTCCCTTGTCGTCGCGAAGGTCGAAGTAATATCGGGGCATGTCCGCATCCTTTGCGGTACTAGGCGCGGGGCGGATAAAGGTTTCTCGCGGGTTGAAAATTCGCTTGCGATCCAATGGGTTCCGGGAACGCAACCCCGGCTCGCGATCGTGCCAGGATTGCGCAGCCCTACTCCTCCGCAAGCTTGCGCTCGATATAGGCATCCACCGTCTCGGCGAACGAGCGCTGCACGCCGACCGCCACATCATGCTGATCGAGTGCGTCGCGCTGGAGCACGCGCAGGCCACGCCCGCGGGCGCTGAGCGGCGCCGTGTTCAGAAACTGGTCGATGGCGCCCTTGGCGAGCGGGATGGCCTTGGGATCGCCCCTGGCGATCAGGAGCCGCAACAGGCTCTGGCATTCCGCCAAACCGGGCATGACTTTTAGCCTCTCAACGTTGCTGCGATTTAGGCTTCGGCCGCTTCACAGGCTGGGTGTGGGTGCCGAACAGCGCCAGCAGGAACGCGACTTCTTCCTTCGAACCGATCTGGATCATGATGATCTCCTTTTCGCTCCGTTGGTCGAGGCCCAGGCGCGCGGAGTTCAGGACAATCGGGTTTCAGCATTGTTTCAGGCGTGTTTCGTCGGGCGGAAATGCCCGCGTCGATTGGGGAACGCGGCAAGCCCGTGTTCACCGTTCCGGGGAAACCTGAACGGCCACCGGCAAAGACCTTCACGCCGCATTCATCATTTCGATCCTAAATCCTCCGCCGACGAAACGGCATGCAGGCAGGACCCATGTCCTTTGACCCGATGGCCGCTGCGGTCGACTGGCTTGATGCCTACCGCGCCGGCGATATCGACACTGTCCTTGGAATGTACGCGGACGACGCGGTGATCCATTGCGCCTGCGGCGGCATGAAGACGAGCTCGGGCAAGGACGGCCGACGCGCCTATTGGCGCGACCGTCTCACCAGATATCCCGCGTCCGGCCTCGACAATCTGCAGCCGTCCGGAGAGACGACGGTGGTCTCGTACGTCGCGCGCGGCGGCATCGTCAGCGCGAGCCTGACTTTCGATGCCTCCGGAAAGATCGCCACGCACGTCTGCGGTCCGCAAAACTAGGGCGTGTCCTGCGTTTTGTCTTCGCGACAGGACGTGGCCGGTTCGCCTGAGCGGTCAGCCAAGGGCCGTTGCAGAGTCTCGATCTCCTCTCTTCGTCTAGCACCGGGAAAAAGTGGAAACTTTCCGGAAAGCTTCGAGTTGGCAGGGACTGGTTTTCGGTCCCGGAGAGTGAGCATGGTCGACGAAGCCGTCTTGAAGAACGCCACGGAGATCGCATGGACGGCGTACCGGGCGCGGCATCCTGACGTCGATGCACAGGACAGCCGGCGCTGCCTGCTCGAACGCCACCTGCACAGGAGATGGGAAGAGCGCAAGAGCGATACCGAAGAACTCGCCAGCTTCGGGATGGCGTACCTGCACCGGCTTCCCCGAGACGAATGTTGACGACCATGAAAATGCTCGTCGCGCGCGTGACCCGCGGTAGCACAAGGCCTGTTTGGACGCTGCTCGCGGTTTCGTTTCTCCTCTCGGCGATCATCGTGATCGGCTTGCGCATCGCGTTGGGGAACTAGTGCGATGCGGATCGCCCAGCTTGCCCCGTTGGCCGAGAGCGTTCCTCCGAAGCTTTACGGCGGCACGGAGCGGGTGATTGCCTGGCTTGTGGACGAACTGGTCGCGCTCGGACATGACGTCACCCTGTTCGCTACCGGGGATTCGAAGACCAAAGGAAACCTCCAGGCGGTGTGGCCGCGCGCGCTCCGGCTGGGGCGGAGGGGCGTCGATCCGAACGCCGCCTGCGCGTTGCTGATCGAGGCCATCGCCGAGCGCGCACGCGACTTCGACGTGATCCACTGCCATGTCGACTGGTTGACCCTGCCGGTGCTGAGTCGGACCGGAGTGCCGTTTCTAACGACCATGCACGGCCGGCTCGACCTTCCGGGGCTTTCCAGCGTGATCGGGGCTTTCCCGGACGCTCCCTTCGTCTCAATATCCGACAACCAGCGCCGTGCGCTTCCGGACGCAAACTGGATCGCGACGATTCCGCACGGATTGCCCAAGGACCTGTTTCGACCCTCCTTCGAAGCTGGTTCGTATTTGGCTTTCCTCGGGCGGCTCACGGCGGAGAAGGGGCCGGAAGATGCCATACGCATCGCACGCGCCGTCGGGATGCCGCTGCAAATCGCGGCCAAGATACCCCGCGCGGAGACCGCCTACTTCAAGAAGAAGCTCGAACCCGAGATCGACGGCGAAGAGATCAAGCTCGTCGGCGAGGTGGACGAAGCCCGCAAGCAGCCGTTTCTCGCCGGTGCCGCCGCCTTGCTGTTTCCGATCGACTGGCCGGAGCCTTTCGGCCTCGTCATGATCGAGGCGATGGCGTGCGGCACGCCCGTGATCGCCTACCGCTCTGGATCGGTGCCGGAAGTCGTGGAACACGGCGTCACCGGCTTCATCGTGGATGGCCGGGAGCAGGCGATCGAAGCGGTCAAGGAAATAGGCCGACTGGACCGAAGCAGGATCCGCGCCCGCTTCGAGGAGCGTTTCGCCGCGAGCCGGATGGCGAGGCAGTACGAGGACCGGTACCGCGAGTTGGTCGACCGAGGATGGCGCCATGCGTCAGGGCATATTCAGTACGCGTAGGACCCTCGCGAAACCCGTCATGCCTCGTCGTCGACGAACGGGTTCGCTCGACCCATCTACGAGCCAGGGCGTGTGGGACGCCTCTTCAGGCGCCGGTAACCCACCAATGCGCGCCACTCGAATACGCTGATTAAGATGCCGACCAGTGCAGTCCCGACCCCGCACATTATCAAAATCATCTGGAGCATCGAATCACCGCGTGTCGATGCTCCTGAGCGTACCAAAGTGAAGACTCGTTCCGAAGGCTTATTTGGGCGGCTGCAGTCCGGGCGAGGTCAGCCAGTCGCTTAGATGTGAGCCGAGCTCGACGATCCTGGCTCGCTTGAGTAAACCCTCACGTTCCGCACCAGCCGGTAACTGGCTCGCCCGTTCTTTGAGGATATTGGCCTGTTCGGCCATTCGTTCTTCAAGCGAGCGGGTCTGCACGATTCTGCGGCGCTCTCCCATGGCGCGCTCCTTAGCTGCTGAATACGATTCCAAACCGCAAAAGTAAGTTCACGTCCGGTCGCAAAACCAGGACACTCCCGGATTCACAAGCCCCGGGCCGCTGTTAGAAAAATGGCCCCAGCTCGTGGGATATTGGCGGGCATTGGAGCTGGGGCCTATCGGGGTTTGCCCTCGGGGAAGGGCACCCGGAAAACTCGGCAATTGCAGGAATGTTCCTGTCCTAATTTTCAAATTGCGCGAGCCCAATCTTTCGAACTGGGGCAAGACCGACGCCTAGGTCCCCTGCGGACCAGCCGGCGTCGGCCATGGGACTGCGCTAGGGTTGAGCCCTTGCGAAACGTCGATGGACGGATTGTTGGGCTTCGCTTGCGATCTACCATCCGCCGAGCTTCACCCATGTCGAGAATGTCTATCTGATTAGCCTTTCTGAACGGCGGCCGCCGCCGTGCGGATGACGTCGATCACAATTTCGGGCTGCGACAGCATTGGCACATGGCTACTTGCCACTTCCGTCACAGTCGCACCCATGCGCTTCGAGACCCACCGTTGCAGGTCGGGATGCACGGTGTGGTCTTGCGTGGCCAAGATGTACCAGCTTGGCTTAGATCTCCACGCGACCTTATCCGCGCTAAGCTTCTGCTGCTGGAATAGATCGGCAACGGGCGCATAATGCGTAGCCCAAACCAACTTCTGATCCGTCTCGGAAAGGTCGCCTGCGAAAAACTCGGTGCCACTTGGAAGCATCCAGGCACGCCCATCTGCGACCTCGACGCGCGAGAAGATGTCCGACGGATGTTTGTCGAGCTGGTCTTGCACAGTCTCCCCCGCATCCGGGGCGACCGCCGCTATGTAGACAAGGCCAACAACGCGATCATCGGTGCCGGCGCCCGTGATGGTCGCTCCGCCGTAGGAATGACCGACGAGGAGGACAGGGCTTCCGACACGGTTGAGCGTACGCTTCACCGTCGCCAGATCCTCGGCGTAGGAATCCAAGCCGTATTGAACCGCGATGACCTCGTACCCATCCGCTTGCAGTGCAGGAATAACTTTGCTGAAGCATGAGCCATCGGCCCAAATGCCGTGACAAAAGACGATCGCTGGTTTGGATTTCATTGACATGGGCTCCCTCGAGGTCGCGGTAACAGACCTCATTCTGGCGAGGGACGCCGCTACGTCTTCCGAAAGAGCCCGAAAAAGTCTTACCCGTTTCGCCTTGCCGAGCAGCACGCGTAGGATGGGTTGAGCCCTTGTGAAACCCCATCATGCCTCGTCGTAGAAGATTGATGGGTTTCGCTTTCGCTCTACTCATCCTACGAGCTTACTCCGCTGCATCCTGCACGGTGCGGATTTTCTCGGCGCGACGAGCGAGCTCGTCATAGGTCTTGGCAACCTTGCGCAAGCTTTCCTTCGGGTGCTGATGCTCGCAATTGTCGGCCTTGGTGCGGAACTCCTCCGCTCGCATGCGCCAGTACTTCGGCGGGTGCATACGCTCGATACCCACGCCAATCCCTGAATTGGTCCGTTCATGCGGATCAATTGACCTTCAGCCCAAGCGTTCCGGCAACCTACTAAAGTAGCAAATTGGACTCAGCGCGTGGGATGGGTTGAGTTGCGAAGCCCATCTGCTTCTTCAGCGGGGCTTTGATGGGTTTCGCTTTCGACCCATGCCGCACTCAGCCTGTGGACGCGAACGGCAGGCTGAGCTCGAAGCAAGGAGAAGGCGAAGCGGGCAAACGGGATATCGTGGCAATCGTTCCTCACGGACTCTCCTGCGCGAGCGCGATCGAAGCTTGGCCGTGCTGCGGCACTCGGCAGTTCGAATCCGAGCAACCAATTCGAATCTCGCTTGTTGTCGCCGGCACAATCACTTGCAGGAGACAACACATGACACGTCCAACTCTACTCGCCGCAACCTTGTTGCTGCTCGCCTCGGTGCCCGCGGGCGCTCAGTCGCAGCCTGCGCAAAGCGGGCCGGGCAACAACGCCGTCAACAGCTCGGACCAGAACAACTCGAACAAGCCGGTCGAGGGCCGCAACAGCTTCACCGAGGGACAGGCGAAGTCGCGGATCGAGGGCGCCGGATATTCCAACGTCTCCGGACTGCAGAAGGATGACCAGGGCGTCTGGCGCGGCAAGGCCGACAAGGCCGGCACCAAGACCGACGTCAGCCTGGACTTCCAGGGCAACGTGAACCCCACCAAGTAAGGAATCCCAGACATGACCATCACCATCTCCCGCCTCTACGACAATTATTCCGACGCCGAGCGCGCCGTGACCCGGCTCGAGGCGGCCGGCGTGCCGCACTCCGATATCAGCATCGTCGCCAACAATTCGGACGATTGGTACGGCTCCAAGCGCGGCAAGGTCGACCGTGACCGCGACGGCACCGACGATCGTGCCGAAGGCGCCGGCACGGGTGCCGGCATCGGCGCCGGCCT
>NZ_JALBGZ010000385.1:0-6113 GCF_023006515.1 Bradyrhizobium sp. PRIMUS42 | reverse complement strand
AGGCTGCCGACTGGACCGAAAATTTACGCGGCGCGGCCCCCGTCTTCGACGGCCAGTCAACCCCGGGCGCGTCCAGCGGGCACCATCCGGTCAGTCTCGAGCGTGAGCTGATCGGGCGGCTCAAGACGTTCGCCGGCCAGCACAACAGCACGCTCTTCATGTGCCTGCTCACCGGCCTGAAGGCCCTGCTGCTGGCCCGGACGGGCCGCTCCGACATCATGGTCGCCACCGCGATGGCGAATCGCGCTCAGCCCGACACCGACCGCATCGTCGGCCCGTTCGAGAACACGGTGATCGTCCGCACGACGATCACGTCCGAGCTGTCGTTCGCGCAAGCGTTGGCCGAGGTCCGCCAAAGTGTGCTCGACGCCCATGCGCGGCAAGAGCTGCCGTTCAACCTCCTGGCCGACCATCTGGAGCGGGAAGGGATTGATCCGGCCTCGGTGCTCCAGGTCTATTTCACGCTGCAAAATCCGCTGCGCCGGCCGCTCGATCTGCCGGATCTTGCGACGGAATCGATCGGCAACATCGCGCGCGAAGGCCAGCCGGTGCTGCCGATCGACCAGACCTGGCTGTCGCTGATGCTGAAGGAGCGTCCGACCGGCATCACCGGCTCATGCAATTACAAGCGCGAGCTGCTGGACGGCCCTATGGTCGGCGCGTGGATGAAGGATCTCGTCGCGCTATTGGTGGCTGCCGTCGCCCAACCCAACTTGCCGCTCGGCCGACTGCTCGCTCGCAAGGCGGCGTGACATGCCGTGCCAACACGGGTTCACTCGCCAAAGCTGTGAATGAGCAAGTTGCATCTTGCTTATTTGGCGCCACCGCGCAAGATTATTCCTGCGTTTTGATTTGGACGATTATTTTCAACCGGGGGAGTGTTATGGGTTTCATCAAATTTACCAAGGGTACCTCGTTGAGCGACAAGGACCGCAAGGCCCTCCTGAAGCTGCTGGGTGCCGAGAAGAAGAAGCTCCAGTCCGCGCTGAAGGACGTCGATGCCAGCCTTTCGGTGCTGGGCGGCGCGAAGAAAGCCAAGAAGAAGAAGAAGTAGTAAGATTCGTCGGCCGGGACGCCGTACCAATCTTCAGGCTTCACTTTACGGACATGGGTCGCTCGCGTGTCGAGCCGGGGTCTCGCACAAGCTTGCGCCGGTAAACCGGCCTGCAAATCGACAAGAAATCGCCCGGGTGGATCGCTAGAAGCGATCTGCTTGGATGATTCTTGCTCAGTTGTTTCTTCCGTCGGGACCGGGGATTTTCCCTCGGCCTGACGCAATAGGCCCAATTGATGGCGAACGACAGAATTGAACTCTTTGTCGGACTGATCGAGTCCATTGACGTGCCGGGCGCGGTCGAGACGTGCCGGCGGCTGCTCTCGGTCGACGAACGGGTCCGTGCCGATCGCTTCATGTTCGAGCGGCATCGGCGGCAGTATATTTTCGCGCACGCCATGCTGCGCCTGGCGCTGTCGAAAGTCGCCCCCAACGTCGCGCCGGCCGATTGGTCCTTTGGCGCCGGCCGCTACGGGCGGCCGTTTGTCGCAGCCCCCGCGACCTCGACCGCGCTGCATTTCAGCCTGTCTCACGCCGACGGCTGCGTCGCCTGCGTCGTGTCGAAGCATGAGACCGTCGGCGTCGATGTCGAAACCGTGTCGCAGCGGGTGGCGCCGCTGTCCACCGCGCTTCGCTTCTTTGCGCCGGAGGAGGTCGAAACGCTGCGCGGACTGCCGGCGCCGGCCGCGATCGAGCGCTTCTTCGACTACTGGACGCTCAAGGAGGCCTATCTGAAGGCCAGGGGCTTTGGGCTCAATTTGCCGCTCGACGCCTTCGCGATGCAGGTGTCACGCGAGGCCATCGAGATCAGCTTCAAGCCGGATATCGCCGACGATCCCGATGGCTGGCGCTTCTCGCTGTGCTCGCCATCGCCCTCGCATCGCCTCGCGATCGCCGACGGCTCCCGCGCCAACGGTGGCCTTCCCATCAGCTGCAATGCCTGGCCACTCCAGGAAGCGGCTGAATGACGCCGCCGCGGCTGCGCGTCTTTCCAGCGATTTCGCGCAACCGCGACCCCGGGAAATATATCGGCGAGCTGATGCGGGTGGCGCAATTCGCCGACAGCAACGCCTTCGAAGGCATCCTGCTGTTCGAAGGCAATGACGTGTTCGTCGAGCCCTGGGCGATGGCCCAGCACATCATGGCTGCGACGAGGCGATCTTCGCCGCTGATCGCCGTCAACCCGGTCTACATGCACCCGTTCACGGCGGCGAAATTCGTCTCGTCCTTTGCGCAGCTCCACGGCCGTAAGGTCTATCTCAACATGATCACGGGGACGGCGGTCAGCGACTTACAGGGCCTCGGCGACGACCAGTCCCATGCCGACCGCTATATCAGGCTCGGCGAATTCGTGGAGCTGATGCGCCAGTTGCTGGCGAGCCCGCGGCCGGTGAGTTTCGAGGGGCGTTTCTACCGCGCGCACCATCTGCAACTTCGCCCGCGCCTGCCGCCAGAGCTGATGCCGGAATTCCTGATCGCAGGCCAGTCCGAGGCGGCCCAGCGGGTGGCGAAAGAGACGGGCTGCATCAAGATGCAGATGTTGCCGCCCGATCTCGATCACGGCCTCCACTCGCCCGGCATGAATTTCGGCATCTTCGCGCGCGAGGGACGCGAGGAGGCGCGGCAGGCCGCGAAGCTACGCTTTCGCGACAACCCCGATGATCGCGAGCTGCTCGTGCTCACCATGGAGAACACCGACTCGGTATGGAAGCGGCACCTCTATGCCGGCCAGAGCGGCGAGCTCCGGGACAATGGCTACTGGCTGCTGCCGTTCCTGACCTTCCAGGCCGATTGCCCCTATCTCGTCGGCAGCTACGAGGAGATCGGCGCGAAGCTGAAGGCGTTCGCGGCGAAAGGCCTGACCACGATCATGCTCGACATGGTCGCTGACGAGTCCGAAATGCGGCACGTCTGCAAGGCGCTCGCGGCGAGCGGGATGTTCTGACTATTCTCCGTCATTGCGAGCGAAGCGAAGCAATCCAGAATCTTTCACCGGCATTAGTCTCGATTGCTTCGTCGCATCAGCGCAAAATTGCTACGCAATTTTGTCGCGAGCTCCTCGCAATGACGATGTGGATGCAGCACGGTCAATTCAGCGAAAATCACCGCGCGTCTTCGAATCCCGCCAGCACCGAGGTCAGGTTCGCGCCCAGAATATCCGAGAGATAGCCGCCCTCCTGCACGAACACGGTCGGCAGGCCCATCCTGGCGATGGCCTGGCCGATACGGCGGAAGCCCGGCGTGGTAACGGCCAATCCCTTGAGCGGATCGTGCTCGGAGGCATCGAGGCCGAGCGCGATGACGAGGGCGCCGGGGGCAAAGGACTCGATCGCCTTGCGCGCGACGTCCAGGGACTGGATGTAGCCATCGTCGCCGGTGCCGATCGCCAGGGGGATGTTGAGATTGGTGCCGAGGCCGGGTCCTTCGCCGCGCTCATGGGCATAGCCCCACACGTATGGATAATAAGCGATCGGATCGGCATGGATCGATATCGTGTAGACGTCCGGCCGGGCGTAGAAAATGCCTTGCGTACCGTTGCCGTGATGGACATCGACGTCGAGGATCACGACGCGCTCGTGCTTCTGCCGCAGATGCGCGGCGGCAATCGCGCTGTTGTTGAGGAAGCAGAAGCCGCCGGCCATGTCGCGATAGGCGTGATGACCGGGCGGACGGCAGAGCGCATAGGTCGCATCCTCGCCGTCCATCACCATCTGCGCGGCGGTGACTGCGACGTCCGTCGCGGCACAGGCTGCAGCCCAGGTGCCCGGACCGATCGGTGCCGCGGTGTCGGCGGTGTGCCAGCCGAGCTTGCCGACGATGTGGGTTGGATAGGTGGCAGCATGACGCACGGGATGGATGTTGCCGATCATCTCCGGGCCGGAATCGCCGAGCGCGGTCCAGGCTTCCCAGGCTTCGCTCAGGAACGACAGATATTCCGGACTGTGAATCCGTGCGCGCGGCCCTTGCCCGAACGTGGTCGGCTCGACCAGCTGGTGCCTGCCGTCCTTCAATCCCTTGAGCAGGCGGTCGGCGCGCTCGGGCTGCTCGGTGGTGCGCTTGACGACGCCGCGGACCAGGAAGAATTGCGGATCGTGGCTGCGGTGCAGTTCGGTATGGACGGCTTTCACTCAAACACTCCGTAGGTCGCTTCGACGGTGCCACAGAGTCTTGATCGCTGCGGCGGCAGGATGCAAGCAAGAAGAATGCCGCGCCTGTCGCGTGAGGCTTGGTCGCTGCAACGAGCGAGGTGCACTCCCTCTCCCGCTTGCGGGAGAGGGTTGGGGAGAGGGTGTTTCCGCAATGGGACAATCCCCAAGAGGAGAGAGTCCTCACCCGCGCCTTCGGCGCGACCTCTCCCGCAAGCGGGAGAGGTGAACCACCAGCGGCAACCGTTTCAACCTAAAGCCATTGCTCAGCAGCGCCCGCGCTGGAGACAGTGCTCGCGGCCCTGCTGATCGGTGCGGAAGGATTCGATGAAGCCGCCCTGACGCTGGGTGACGAAGACGGTCTTGCCATCGCTGCCGCCGAAGGCGAGGTTGGTCGGCTCCTTTCCCTTCAGCGCGATCTCCCGCTCGACCGCGCCATTGGGCTTCATCAGCGCAACTGTCCCCTTGAGAATACGCGCGACATAGAGACGGCCGGCAATATCGGTGCGCAGTCCGTCGACGGTGTCGGGCTGAAATGCCTTGACCAGCTTTGCAGCCGTCAGCTCATTGCCGTTGATCGCATAGGACCAGATCTGGCCGCTGCTGGATTCCCCGACATAGAGCGTCTTGCCGTCGGGGCTGAGATCGATACCGTTGGTGGTGCCCATCGCGCGCGGCGCCGACATCACTTGTCCCTGCACCGTGCCGTCGGCGGCTTTCGCAATCCGCCAGACGTGGCCTTCCCTGCCCTTCCAGTTCGGATCGCTCGCATAGATCGTGCCGTCGCGGGCGATCGTGATGTCGTTGGGCTGGTTCATCTCGTCGGAGTGAAACCAGATGCCCGGCTCGGTCGCCCCCTTAGGAATCGCGAAGATGTTGTGCTTCTTGTAGTCGGCGATGAACATGGTGCCGCTGCCATCGAAGCGGATGGCATTGCCGACACTGCCCTCGGGCAGCGCCATGAATGGCTCCGACGCCGCACCGCCCGCAGGCAGCCTGCCGATGGTGCCGGGCTTGCCGAGATTGACCACGAACAGATTGCCATCGAGGTCAGAAGCCGGGCCCTCGATGCCGAAGGTATATTCGCCGGCGGGCGTCACCTGCACGCTTTCGAACAGCTTCGTTTCCGCCTGGGCGGACGCCGTCGCAACGACGAGGAGGACGCTACTGCACAGGCACCAGAAATTCCTGCCGGATGTAATAGCCATCGCCGTCGCTGCACTCGCCATTCAGGTAGGGGTCGGCCGGGCGGAAGAATCGGCTGAAGCCGGGTTTGTCTACAGCGCTCCTTTGTGTCACGACAACGACCTTCGCAGCCGGTATTTCGCCGCATTCCTTGTTCGTTTTGCCAAAGAACTTGCGCTGCGGCGGGCCGGGCTTGATCCGCATCCGTGTGCCCGGAACCATGTTCGCAACGAGCAAGTCCATTGTGTCGAGCAGGCGCGTGTAGCCGGGCTCGGTCTTCGGCAGGCTCTCGCCGCCTGGCGGCATCAGTTTCTCCGCGCCAATGCCGCGCAGGCGCGCGCGCAGCTTGCCGGCATAGGGATCGCCCGGATAGATCCAGCCGTCCTGGGCCAGCATGAAGCGGAGCGCTGCCACGTCCTTTTCAGTCTCCGACTGGCCTTCCTTCAAGCCGAAATCGGAATGGCAGCCGGCGCAATGCTTCTCGACGAGGCCTTTGCGTAGCGTGGTCAGCCGGACGCTGTTCTGCGCATCCCTCGCAACGAAGGCCACGAGCTGGTCGATCATCGCCTGGCTGCGCATGTCGCAGGGCAGGGACGGTTGCGGATCACCCGTGGCGCGATCGATGCGGATCACGGTCTGGTTCTTGTCCTCGACCAGCCAAATGGCGCCGTCCTCCGCGACCGCCATGCCGACCGGCGCGCCTTGAGGCCGGGCGCCGTTGACGCGGT
>NZ_JALBGZ010000384.1:0-6129 GCF_023006515.1 Bradyrhizobium sp. PRIMUS42 | reverse complement strand
CGTCCGACGGCCTTCCCGCCGTCTACGGCGTGCGGCCCGAGCATTTCACCATCGCCGACGACGGCGCCGAGGCCGAGATCGTCGTGGTCGAGCCGACCGGCTCGGAGACGCAAGTGTTCGCCAAGATCGGCGGCGAGCAGGTCGTCGCGGTCTTCCGCGAACGCCACCAGTTCAATCCGGGCGACAAGGTCCGGCTGAAGCCGGACCCGTCACTGGTGCACTTGTTCGACGAGGCGACGGGAAAGCGCCTGAACGCGTAGCGTAAGTTTAAGTTAAGACAATAAAAAGCATCACAGGGAGGACGACATGCAAGACTTTACCCGCCGGACTCTGCTTCAGGGCGGAACGGCACTGGCTGCAACCGGCATGCTCACCGGGCCGGCACTGTTCGATTTCGCGAAGGCCTGGGCGCAGAGCGCGCCCTGGAAGGCGGAGCCCGGCGCCAAGCTGACCGTGATGCGATGGAAGCGTTTCGTGCCGGCAGAGGACGATGCGTTCAACGCGATGGTCGCGGCGTTCAAGGCCGCCACCGGCACCGAGATGAACGTGTTCAGCGAATCCTTCGAGGACGTGCAGCCGAAGGCCTCGGTTGCGGCCAATACCGGCTCCGGGCTCGATCTCGCCTGGGGCTTGCATACGCTGCCGCAGCTGTTCCCCACCAAAGTGCTGAAGATGAACGACGTCGCCGATTATCTCGGCAACAAATATGGCGGCTGGACCGATGCGGCCGCCAAGACCTGCAAGCAGGGCAACGACTGGCTCGGCATCCCCGTCGCAACCAACGGCGGCTACATGACGTACCGCAAGTCGGCGCTCGACAAGGCGGGGTTCAAGGAATTCCCGAAGGATTTCCCCGGCTTCCTTGAGATGTGCAAGGCGCTGAAGGCGAACAACACGCCGGCCGGCTTCGCTCTCGGGCATGCCTCGGGCGACGGCAATTCGTGGCTGCACTGGGTGCTGTGGGGACACGGTGCCTACACCGTCGACCAGAACGACAAGATCATCATCAATTCGCCGGAGACGGCGAAGGCGCTGGAATATTGCAAGTCGCTGTACGAGGCCTTCATCCCGGGCACGGCGTCCTGGAACGATTCCTCCAACAACAAGGCGTTCCTCGCCGGCGAGCTCTACTGCACGGCCAACGGCATCTCGATCTACGTCGCCGCCAAGACCGATGCGAGCAAGAAGGAGCTGGCCGAGGACACCTATCACGCGCTCTGGCCGGTCGGACCGGTCGGCAAGCCGACCGAGTTGCAGCTTGCGCTGCCGATCCTCGCCTTCAACTTCACCAAATATCCGAACGCGGCGAAGGCCTTCGTCGCCTTCATGCTGGAGAAGGAGAACTACGAGAAGTGGCTGGACGGCGCGCAGGGCTACCTGACGCAGACCTTGAACGGCTATGAGTCGGCGCCGATCTGGAAGGCCGATCCCAAGAATGCCGTGTTCTCGCAGGCCTCCAAGCGCACGCTGCCGGCCGCCGGTATCGGTTCGGTCGGCGAAAAGGCGGCAACGGCAATCGCCGACTTCATCGTCGTCGACATGTTCGCCAACTACTGCACCGGCACCAAGGATGCGAAGGGCGCGATGGCGGAAGCCGAGCGTCAGCTGAAGCGCATCTATCGCTGAGGGTCACGGAGCGGGCGGCAGTCTCGCCGCCCGCTCGTCAACATTTCGATCAGGGATATCGGGCATGGCTGATGTCGCAATTCCCCGGGCCAAGCCTCAAATGAGCGAGGACACCGCCTGGACCCAGCTCAAACACAATCGCAACTGGCTCGGCTTCTGGTTCATGGTGCCGGCCATGGCGTTCCTGATCTTCTTCCTGGCCTATCCGCTGGGGCTCGGGATCTGGCTGTCCTTCACGGACACCCGCATCGGCAGGGTCGGGCACTTCGTCGCTACCGAGAACTATGAGTGGTTGTGGGACGACTCCATCTTCTGGCTGTCGGTGTTCAACACGCTGCTCTACACCTTCGTCGCCAGCGCCCTCAAATTCGCGATCGGGCTCTATCTCGCGCTGCTGCTGAACGAGAACATGCCGTTCAAGGCTATGCTGCGCGCGATGGTGCTCATCCCCTTCATCGTGCCGACGGTGCTCTCGGCATTGGCGTTCTGGTGGATCTTCGACTCGCAATTCTCCATCATCTCCTGGTCGCTGAAGCATCTCGGTGTGATCAATCAAAACATCAACTTCCTCGGCGATACGACCTGGGCGCGCATTTGCGTGATCTTCGCCAATATCTGGCGCGGCGTGCCTTTCGTCGCGATCACGCTGCTCGCGGGCCTGCAGACGGTGTCGCCGTCGCTCTATGAGGCCGCAACGCTCGACGGCGCCACGCGCTGGCAGAATTTCCGGTTCATCACCTATCCGCTGCTGACGCCGATCATCGCCGTCGTGATGACCTTCTCGGTGCTGTTCACCTTCACCGACTTCCAGCTGATCTGGGCGATGACGCGCGGCGGCCCCGTCAACGCCACCCATCTGATGGCGACGCTGTCCTACCAGCGCGCGATCATCGCCGGGCAACTCGGCGAGGGCGCGGCGATCTCTAGCGCCATGATTCCATTCCTGCTCGCGGCGATCATGGTATCCTGGTTCGGCCTGCAGCGTCGCAAGTGGCAACAGGGAGAGAACAATGACTGATCTTCCTGCCTCGAAAGTCGACCTCAAGGCCGTCATATCGGCGCCTGCGCGGGTCGATAACAGCGAGGGCATGAGCTATCTGCAGTCGGTGCCGCGCCGGATGGTGACGCTGTACCTGCCGCTCGCGATCATCGTCGTGGTGCTCTTGTTTCCGTTCTACTGGATGGCGCTGACCTCGGTGAAGCCCGACGATCAGTTGCTCGATCTCGACAGGTTCAACCCGTTCTGGACCTGGAATCCGACCTTCAAGCATTTCCACAAGCTGCTGTTCGAAAGCTACTATCCGTACTGGCTCTGGAACACGATGTACGTGGCGGTCTGCGCCACGGTGCTGTCGATCATCGCATCGGTATTAGCCGCCTACGCCATCGTGCGATTGCGCTACAAGGGCGCCAATCTCGTCGGCGGGCTGATCTTCCTTGCCTATCTCGTGCCGCCCTCGATCCTGTTCATTCCGCTCGCCACCGTCGTGTTTCAGTATGGTCTGTTCGACTCGCCGCTGGCGCTGATCCTGACCTATCCGACCATCCTGATCCCGTTCTCGACCTGGCTGCTGATGGGCTATTTCAAGACCATCCCGTTCGAGCTCGAGGAATGCGCGCTGATCGACGGGGCGAGCCGCTGGCAGATCCTGATCAAGATCGTCCTGCCGCTGGCAATCCCCGGCCTGATCTCGGCCTTCATCTTCTGCTTCACTCTGTGCTGGAACGAGTTCATCTACGCGTTGACGTTCCTGCAGTCGACCAGCAACAAGACGGTGCCGGTCGCGATCGTCAACGAGTTCGTGGATGGTGACATCTACCGCTGGGGTTCGCTGATGGCGGGAGCTCTGGCCGGCTCGCTGCCGCTCGTCATCCTTTACGCCTTCTTCGTGGAGCATTATGTGTCCGCGATGACCGGCGCCGTGAAGGAGTGATCGCGGGGGTCTGCCACGGGAGCGCGCCGGAGGCTGCGCGTTCCGGCCAATAAAAGGGAGTTAAGCTCTTGCACGTTCTGGTTCTGGGCGCCGCCGGCATGGTCGGCCGCAAATTGTGTGAACGGCTGTTGCGCGACGGCCGGCTCGGCAAGAGCGACATCACGAAACTGACCATGCACGACGTGGTCGAGCCGAAGAAGCCGGAGAAGGCGGGTTTCTCCGTCGAGACGGTGTCGGGCGATTTCGCCGTGCCGGGCGCTGCCGAAAAGCTGATCGCCGGCCGCCCGGACGTGATCTTCCATCTCGCCGCCATCGTCTCCGGCGAAGCCGAGCTCGATTTCGACAAGGGCTACCGCATCAATCTCGACGGCACCCGGATGCTGCTCGATGCCGTCAGGCTCGTTGGCGGCGGCTACAAGCCGCGCGTGGTCTTCACGTCCTCGATCGCGGTGTTCGGCGCGCCGTTCCCGGATGCGATCGGAGACGAGTTCTTCCATACGCCGCTGCTCAGCTACGGCACCCAGAAGGCGATCGGCGAACTCCTGCTGGCCGACTATTCGCGCCGCGGCTTCCTCGACGGCATCGGTATCCGCCTGCCGACCATCTGCATCCGGCCCGGCCTGCCCAACAAGGCGGCATCCGGCTTCTTCTCCAACATCCTGCGCGAACCTCTGGCGGGCAAGGAAGCGGTTCTTCCCGTCTCCGAGGACGTTCGTCACTGGCACGCCACACCGCGCTCCGCGGTGGGCTTCCTGCTCCACGCCGGCACCATGGACCTTGCCGCGGTCGGCCCGCGCCGCAATCTGACCATGCCGGGCCTGTCGGCGACGGTCGGCGAGCAGATCGCCGCGTTGAAGCGGGTTGCGGGTGAGAAGGTCGCCGCGCGCATCAAGCGCGAGCCCGATCCCTTCATCGTCGGCATCGTCGGCGGCTGGCCGCGCAATTTCAATGCAAAGCGGTCGCTCGAGCTCGGCTTCACCACGGCCGAGAAGACCTTCGACGACATCATCCGCATTCACATCGAAGACGAGCTCGGCGGCAACTTCGTCGCCTGATCCCTGACTGAGCGGGTCACATGATGGCGAGCGTTGCTTGCATCGGCGAATGCATGGTCGAGCTCCGGCAGGCCCAGGGCGGCGCGTCTGCCGGGCAGGGGCAGGGCGGCGGCCTGTATTCGCGCGGCTTCGGCGGCGACACGCTCAACACCGCGGTGTACCTCGCGCGGCTCGAGGCCAAGGTCGACTATCTCACGGCGCTCGGCGATGACGGTCTCAGCGATGAAATGATCGCGGCCTGGAATGCCGAGGGTGTCGGCACGAGGCGCGTCGTGCGGCTGGCGGGCAAGCTGCCCGGCCTCTACATGATCCAGACGGATGCGAAGGGCGAGCGCCAGTTCTTTCACTGGCGCGACAGCGCGGCGGCGCGCCAGCTGATGAATCTGCCGGAAACCGATGAGCTGCTCAACTCGCTGATGAGCTACGACATCGTCTATCTCTCCGCGATCACGCTCTCGATCTACGATGCTTCGGGGCGCGAGCGCCTGTTCACGGCGATCAAGCGCGCGCGCCTGCTCGGGACCCGCTTCGTGTTCGACACCAATTTCCGCGCGCGGGGGTGGCCGGACCGCGATGTCGCGCGCGAGGTGTTTGCTGCGGCGTTTGCGGCTGCCGACATCGTGCTGACCTCGACCGAGGACCTGCTCGCGCTGTATCCTGGCGAGAGCCACGAGCAATTGATGGCGCGCATTCCCACGCCCGAACTGGTGTTCCGGCTGGCCGAGCCGGTGAGCCTCTTGCGCTTTCCCGGTGGCACCCACGAGGTCCGCGCCGAACCCATGACAAAACCCGTCGTTGACACCACGGCGGCCGGCGACAGCTTTGCCGCGGCCTATATCGCGGCCCGGCTCGGCGGCTCGGATCCGGTGGAGGCGGCCCAGGCCGGGCATCGTCTCGCCAGCCTCGTGATCTGCTATCCCGGCGCCATCATTCCGGGCTATGCCATGCCGCCGAAGAAGCGGCACCGGCCGGCGGCCACGCGCCTAGTGACCAAGTAAAACGAAAAGATCCACGAGATGCCCACGACTGCCCAACAGAACCACCTCGTCGCGCTGTTCAGGGATGCGACCGTCATTCCCGTCCTCACCATCGAGCGCATCCAGGATGCCGTGCCGCTGGCGCGTGCGCTGGTCGCCGGCGGCGTCCGCACGCTGGAGGTGACGCTGCGCACCCCCGTTGCGATCGAGGCCGCGCGGGCGATGATGGCCGAGGTGCCCGAGGCCGTCGTCGGCATCGGCACCATCCTCAATCCCGCCGACTTTACCCGGGTCGAGAAGCTCGGCGTCGCGTTCGGCATCAGCCCGGGCCTGACCCCCGACCTCCTGAAGGCCGCAGCGCACAGCTCCTTGCCGTTCGCGCCGGGCATCGCGACTGCGTCCGAGCTGATGATGGCGCTGTCCTACGGCCTCGACGTCGCAAAGTTCTTTCCGGCCGAGCAGGCCGGCGGCATCAAGGGCCTGCGTGCGCTCGCGGGGCCGTTCCCGAACGTGCGGTTCTGCCCGACCGGCGGGGTT
>NZ_JALBGZ010000383.1:0-6179 GCF_023006515.1 Bradyrhizobium sp. PRIMUS42 | reverse complement strand
AGCAACCCCGGCGATGCCGCCGGAGCGGCCTTCGTGGGCGGCGTCGTCGGCGGCATGATGGGCGGCATGTTCCGGCGCTGAGACGCGACGCCGATCTCAAGACACAAAAGCCCGGCTCGCGCCGGGCTTTTTCATTGGGACGATGGTGCTAACCGCGTACTCCGTCATTGCGAGGAGCTCTTGCGACGAAGCAATCCAGAACTGCCACCGTGGAAGGATATTGCTTCGCTGCGCTCGCAATGACGAGGTTGCCTACTTCCCCGCGGCCTTTCGCAAGGCCTCGTTGATGCGGTCCTGCCAACCCGGTCCGCCGGCCTGGAAGAACTCCAGCACGTCCTGGTCGAGGCGCAGCGTGACCTGCTCCTTGACGCCGGGAACGACGTTTTGCTTGGGCGGCGCCGCGGCGACCTTGGCCGTCACCTTCTTGAATGCCGCCTCCGCTTCGGTCCTGGCATCGCCAAGCGTGCGCGGCCGCCTCGGTGGTTGGTCCGCCATGTCCTAGATCCCCTCAAACAGCGCCGTCGAAAGATACCGCTCGGAGAAGGACGGCACGATCGCCAGGATGGTCTTTCCCGCGGCGTCCGGCCGCTTGCCGATCTGCAGTGCTGCCGCGATCGCCGCACCCGAGGAGATGCCGCCCGGAATGCCCTCATGCCGCGCCAGCGCGCGCGCGGTCTCGATCGCATTCGTCGAGTTGATCTTCACGATCTCGTCGATCACGGCGCGGTCGAGAATGTCAGGGACGAAGCCGGCGCCGATGCCCTGGATCTTGTGCGGCGTATGCTGTCCGCCTGACAGCACCGGGCTCTCCTCCGGCTCGACCGCGACGACGCGAAGTGAGGCCTTGCGCGGCTTGAGCACCTGGCCGACGCCGGTGATCGTGCCGCCGGTGCCGACGCCGGCCACGAAGAAATCGATATTGCCGCCGGTGTCGTTCCAGATCTCCTCCGCGGTGGTGCGGCGGTGCACCTCGGGATTGGCGAGGTTCTTGAACTGCTGCGGCATCACCGAGTTCGGCGTCGTCTTCAGCAACTCCTCGGCGGCGGCGATCGCGCCCTTCATGCCTTGCGCCGCCGGCGTCAGCACCAGTTCGGCGCCGAGAAAAGCCAGCATCTTGCGCCGCTCGATCGACATCGATTCCGGCATCACCAGCTTGAGGCGGTAGCCGCGCGAAGCCGCCACGAAGGCGAGCGCAATGCCGGTATTGCCGGAGGTCGGCTCGATCAGCACGGTGTCGGGCGTGACGATGCCCGCCTTCTCCATCGCGATGATCATGGCCGCGCCGATGCGGTCCTTCACGCTTGCGGCCGGATTGAAATATTCAAGTTTTGCCAAAATGGTCGCATCCACGCCGTGCATGCCGGGCAGCCGGCGCAAGCGCACGATGGGCGTATTGCCGAAGGCCTCGACGATCGAGTCGTAGATCCGGCCGCGGCCGGGTTGGTGCGCTGCACCCGTGGTGGACGATCCGTCCATGATGAACTCCCTGTGGCGACAATGCTTCTGTCGACCGCTGCGCAGTTACAGACAGCTTGCGGCGACGCGCAAGCGACAATGCGGGGCGGCCCGGAATTCTGCTGCATAGCAAAATTGTGTGGGCAGGCCGGCTGTCTGGGCGGCGGCGGGAGGCCCAAGCCCGCCGTCCAGCCGATTTCGTTGTCAATCCGTTCACGATTGCCGTGTTGAACTGCCGGGGCGGCGTGCAGCCTTCAGATCATCGCTTGTGCCCTAGCCAAATGCCGTCCCGGCAGGCGACGTCCGTTGCGATCGGCCGATCACGGGCGGCCGGAGCGCAGAGAAGGCCTGATGCACAGACGGCTGGCATTCATCGATACCCTGCGCGGCATCGCCGTCCTGGCGGTGGTCGTCCAGCATGCGCTCGAGGTGATCGTGCGGGAACACCCGACCGGCGCCTATCATGCGTTCCTTCACGACGCGATCGGCTACTACATGAATTTCGGCCGGTTCGGCGTCGTGCTGTTCTTCTTCGTCAGCGGCTTCGTCATTCCCTTCAGTTTTCCCGCCAGCGCATCTCCCATAAACGACTTCGCGATCAGTCGCTTCTTCCGGCTCTACCCGGCCTACTGGGCCTCGATCGCGATCGGGCTGGTCACGATGCAGGCGGTCATGTCCAGGACCTATCCCCTGTCGCAGATCGCCGCGAACCTCACGATGCTCCAGTCCTTCCTGGAGGTCCCTCACCTCTGGGACTTCTACTGGACGCTCACCATCGAACTGCTGTTCTATCTTGTCTGCATCGTTCTCTTCGCGGCAGGATTGCTGCACCGGCGCCTCACGGCCGTCGCGATTGTCGTTGCAACCGCTCTTGCCGGGACGGCGGTGGCCGGCCTGGTTGAGCACAGGGCGGCCTGGGTGGTGACGGAGGTCGGCCTGAACCTGTCGGCAATGTTCCTCGGCAAGATCATTCGCGATACCGTCATCGGCGGGAGCCTGCGATGGCGGCATGTGGCGCTCTGCACGACACTCTACGTATTGTTCGCCGTCACGCTGTCCAGCAAACGCCATGGCGGGATCTACCAGGACGATTTCTTCTACAGCTATTCGGTCGGGGCAGCCTATGTCTGCGCGGCCCTCGTCTTCATCGTGTTCGCCGTAGTCGGCGAGAAGATGGCGTGGCGCCCGATCGCGTTCGTCGGCGTCATCAGTTACTCGGTCTACTTGATGTCGCCGTTCGCAATGGACTGCGTTCACCACTACGCCTGGCCGGGCGACGGACCGCTGGCATGGTTCGTGTTCGTCGCCGAGGTCGTGACGTCGTCGATCCTTGTCAGCTTCATGACATATTCGCTCGTCGAGACCCCCTCGATCTCGTTTGGGCGCAGGCTCCGTTCAGACCGCAGCACGCCGGTCGCTATCGAGCCGGCTCTCGGTCGGCAGGGTGCGGCGCAGTAATCGAACGTCACGACGCGCGAAGCAGTGCGGCGACTTATCGCGATGCACACCGATTGTTTGCATTGCGATAGTTGCGACTGCGAATTCGCCAAGCTGACGGCAGGACACATCGAGGTGAAGCTAATTTTATGAGAGCCAACGCATTTGTGTTGCGACCTCGTCAACTCCTTCTGCTTATGTTAGACTTACGTCTTAAAGCAGGGAGGTCACCACGATGTCAGCAGTCGCTGAAGTGTTGCCGACCGTCGCGGCGAACCGCGATCCGCGTTGCAGCGAGTTGCCCACCTGTCCCGTCTGCGCCGACTCCATGGTCGCCGCCGAAGCATCCGCCTACGTGTCGGACCACATGATCAGCTATCTCTGGACCTGCGACAATTGCGGCTATGGCTTCGTGACCAAGCACGCCGTGAAGACGCGCTTCCTATGCAACTGATCTAGCGCGGGGCGATGTCGCCCCCCGCCCAGTCCGCGCGTGTACGCTGATAGAACTCATCGAATTTTCCCCGTGCGACCGCGTCCCTGATGCCCTGCATCAGGAACTGGTAATAGGCGATATTGATTTCGGACAGCAGCATCGCCCCCAACGTCTCGCCCGCCTTGACGAGATGGTGCAGATAGGCGCGCGCGCAGTTGCGCGTTGAGGGCCATGAGCTTTCCTCATCCAGCGGACGCGGATCGTCGGCATGGCGCGCATTGCGTAAATTCACCTGACCAAAGCGCGTGAAGGCGACGCCGTGCCGGCCGTTGCGCGTCGGCATCACGCAATCGAACATGTCGATGCCGCGCTTCACGGCTTCGAGGATGTCGTCGGGCGTGCCGACGCCCATCAGGTAGCGCGGTCGCTCCTTCGGCAGCACCGGCGCGGTCTCGTCGATCATCGCCAGCATCACCTCCTGCGGCTCGCCGACGGCAAGGCCGCCGATCGCATAGCCGTGGAAGCCGATCGCGACCAGGCCTTCCGCGCTGGCATGACGAAGCTGGGGAATGTCGCCGCCCTGCACGATGCCGAACAGCATGTAGCCGTCGGGAGCGCTCTCGAAGGCGCGCTTGCTTCGCTCGGCCCAGCGCAGCGACAATTGCATCGCGCGGTCGATGTCGGCGCGCTCGGCCGGCAGCCGCACGCACTCGTCCATCTGCATGGCGATGTCCGAGCCAAGCAGGCGCTGCACCTCGATCGAGCGCTCCGGCGACAGCTCGACCTTTGCACCGTCGATATGCGAGCGGAAGGTGACCGCGTGCTCGCTGATCTTGCGCAGGTCCGCCAGCGACATAACCTGGAAGCCGCCGGAATCCGTCAGCATTGGCCCGTTCCAGCCGGTGAACCGCTGCAGGCCGCCGAGGGCCGCGATCCGCTCGGCGCTCGGACGCAGCATCAGGTGATAGGTGTTGCCGAGCACGATGTCGGCGCCGGCATCGCGCACCTCGCGCCAGTGCATGCCCTTCATGGCACCGGCGGTGCCGACCGGCATGAAGGCCGGCGTCCGCACCACGCCGTGAGGTGTGGTCAGGCGTCCGGTGCGCGCGGCGCCGTCGGTGGCGAGCAATTCAAAGTGATTGGGAAGGTCATTGTCGGGATTCATGGCGGTGCTTATTGCGTGTCGGAGGAAGCCGATCAACCCGCCCAACCCAGTCCTGGCCGGACCGTGCCTCAGACCGGGACACAATTAAAGCGGATAAGGCCGCCGCGCCCCTTGTTAAACAAAACGATACCGTGTAGTTTTATGTTGGGCTGGACGAGATGCCGTGGGCGAATTGCCGGCGGCGGTCAATGCGTGATCGACAGCCACCGACAATGCCTTTCCCTTCATGTTCGACCGACATCTCCAGCCGCTCGCGTGACTGGATCAGGCAGACAGCTGCCCGTCTGATCGGTTTCCTGGTCCTGACGTGCAGCCTGGCACTCGCCGGCTGCACCTCCCTGCCCCGCACGCCCTACACCGCCGCAGAAGCCAGCACCTCGCGTGTGCTCGATATCGATGGCCTCAGGCGCTACGCCGACGAGCCCATCACGAAATTCAGCTTCGAGAAGGACAACAGCACCGCGACGAAGTCCTATCTGGCGCTCTCCGGCGGCGGCGCCGATGGCGCCTACGGCGTCGGCGTTCTCAACGGTTGGACCGCCGCCAGAACCCGTCCGACCTTCTCTGTCGTCTCCGGCGTGAGCACCGGCGGGCTGATCGCGCCGTTCGCGTTTCTGGGATCGCAATATGACGACACGCTGAGGGAGGTCTACACCAGCGGCATCGCGGAAAGCCTCCTGAACGATCCCAGCATCATGCGTGTGCTGTTCGGATCGGGCCTGTTCGGCAATACAAGGCTGCGCGAGCTCGTCGCCCGCTATGTCGGGCCCGAGATCATGGCGCAAGTCGCGCGCGAGAATGCCAAGGGCCGGAAGCTGGTGGTGGTGACGACCGATCTCGACACCCAGCGCACCGCGATCTGGGACATGGGCAAGATCGCCGCGGTCGGAACGCCCGAGGCGCTAAAACTGTTTCGCGACGTGATGGCGGCCTCCGCCAGCATCCCCCTGGTGTTTCCGCCGATCATGATCGACGCCGAGGGCCAGGGCCGCAAGTTCCAGGAGATGCATGTCGACGGCGGCGTAACCGCCCCGGTGCTGACGTTGCCGGAAGCCTTGCTGTTCCAGGGCAGCCGGCTGCCGGGCAGTGCGAAGCTGGACATCTACATCCTCGTCAACAAGAAGATCGAACGCAATTTCGAGCTTGTCTCCAACGGCACCATCGATGTCGCCTCGCGCAGCCTGTCGGCGATTACCCAGTCGCAGACGCGCTCGATCATCTTCTCGACCTATGATTTCGCCAAGCGCAACCGTCTCGGCTTTCATCTCTCCTACATCGCACGCGAATATCCGGCGCCGCCGTCGGAAGGGTTCGACACCTCCTATATGCGGGCGCTCTATCAATACGGATACGACAAGGCCGCGTCCGGCCAGGCCTGGAGCTCGACGGTGCCGTAAGCGCCGGTGACGGAACGAGGCCCTGCTGAAACCGTTGACGATACGGCCAATTCGGCCAGATTCGCGATGACGCCTCCGCTCCTGCGCGATATAGAGCGAATGACCATTGTCGGAAACGCGCAGGAATCATTGGGCATGGGATTGACTGCGACCAAGACGAGAGCGGCAGCGGCGCGCCGCGAGGTGCCGAAATCCCGCGGCGGCCGGCAACGGCAGCAACTACAATCCGTATCTGGACATCTTCAGCGCCAAGAACAGCGATAACCACCATGCGCAACGAGGCGTCTCC
>NZ_JALBGZ010000382.1:0-6180 GCF_023006515.1 Bradyrhizobium sp. PRIMUS42 | reverse complement strand
CAGCCCCCGCGCCAGTGCCGGGCGGCGCAACGCCGGCCGACCCTCTGGCAGCCTGCCGTAATATGCGAGGGCTTGCATCAACGCGGACCTGACGGCCGGCTCGATCTTGGTGCAGATCACCCAGCAGACCAAGACAAGCAGGCCGAGCGCGATCCAAAGGGCCGAGGTGGCATCGAGGCCGGCATCGACCAGGGCACGAATGATCGCAGCGCCGATGACGTTGTGCGTGAGATAGAGCGGATAGGTGATCAGTCCGAGCGTTCTCAAATAGGCGGGTGATTCAGGAGCAGGGATGCCGGCCGAACGCGTGCTGCGGATTGCGGCCAGGGCAATGAGCAGCACTGCGGCCGCCCAGGCCATGACCGGCACGAGGGCCGATTGATCCGCGATGGCGGGCACCGACGTCAAAAGGAAAGAGGCAAAGAAGTAAATCTCGGCGGCGCCTGAAAGGCATGTGACGGCGACGGCGACCTGCTCGAGCGCGGTCAGCCGCCTGTTCGCCGAAATGAACAGCCAGATCCCGAGCGCGAAGAAGCAGCCGTGCGTCAAGAGGAATGCCGCGCAGGGCACCCGGAACATCAACATGATGAGATAGGGCAGGTCGGACGGCGTCGTGCACGACAGCACCACCAGTGCGACCGCATTGAAGATCGCGCTGTAGATGGTGAGGCCGAAGGCCAGGTGCCGCAGCGTGATCTTCCTCGTGAGCATCGCGCAAAATACCAGCCCATAGAACGCCGTCTCGGCGGCCAGCGTCCAATAGACCTCGTCCAGCCACTGGCCGGTGACGCCCTTGGGCACCATCAGCATGGCGTGGAGGTAGGGGACGATGACGTCCGTAGCGGGGCCACTGCCGGACAGCAGCAGAACGAGAAGGGTCGCAGTAGCGCACACCCACACCGCTGGATAGAGCCTGAGCGCGCGGCCGAGCAGAAACGCACCCGGCGAAGATGTGCTCGCGGAATTGGCGATGACGAAGCCGGAGATCACGAAGAAGATTTCGACGCCGACCCAGCCGAACCACGTGAAGGCCGCGGCGGAGGGGTAGATCACGTCAGCGGCGACGGTGCGCTCGAAGCCGGGGACGCCGATCGAGGTCCAGGCCCAGGACCAGAACATCTGATGGAAAATCGCAACGCCGAGAGCTGCGGCGAAGCGGAGCGGATCCAGCAGGGGCAAATGGCTCTTCACGGCAATCGACCAGGTCCATGCAACGATGCCGGTGGAGATAGTGAAGCCGGTCACGGCGCTCCGCGACGTGGGTCACACTTGGTTTGCCGCTATCCGCATGCGCCAATGGTGGGCGGTTATTGCGCAAGATAGCCGCGGCGTGGTCGGCGATGGGGGGATCAATTGGCAACCATGACGGAGAAAAGTCCAGCGCATCAGCTTCGGCCTCATGCCCGGCCGCAGCTAACGTGACTGGCGATGCGCTGCAGAACAGGGGCCGCTCAGGGTCGTTATGTCTGCGTCCGCTCACACGCGGGATCTGGCAAGACGGACAGCAGCCTTGGCTCCTGCCGCTCCGCCGACGCCAAAACACAGCAGGGCTCCCAGGAATACGAGGAGGGTCCAATCGCTGTGAATGTCGCCCTGGACGTGACCGAGAAATGAGATCCCGATCCACAGAGCTGCGAATCCAAGCAGGGATGCTCCAAACGCGAAGCCCACCAAGCCGGAAAGCAGAACAACTAACGAGGTTTTCATCCGACGATCCCTCGGTCGATTTGAGCGACCGATGATAGCCGCAGCAGTCACCTCCGTCCGTGCCCGGACCGACGCCAAAAGAAAACGGGGCCCGAAAGGGCCCCGCAAAACTCTTCAACGCTTGCCGCGATCTTACTTGATCTTGGCTTCGCGGAATTCGACGTGCTTGCGCGCGACCGGATCGTACTTCTTCTTGACCAGCTTGTCGGTCATGGTGCGCGAATTCTTCTTGGCGACGTAGTAGAAGCCGGTGTCGGCCGAGGACACGAGCTTGACCTTGATGGTGACCGCTTTGGCCATGTTCTGAACCTCAGAAATGAAGGGAATCTGGAGCCGGCCAAACGGCCCGCGTTGGCCGGCAACCTAGCCAGAAACCGCCTGATGTCAAGGTTTTACACCCCAAAAACCACCCAAAACGGGCCCATTAGGCCTCAAAGAACCGGTTTTTCGGCCGTGGCAGGCCCAGATTTTCCCTCAAAGTGGCCCCTTCATACTCCTTGCGGAAAATCCCGCGGCGCTGCAGCTCCGGGACGACCTTGTCGACGAAATCGTCGAGGCCGGCGGGCAGGAACGGGAACATGATGTTGAAGCCGTCGGAGCCGCGCCCGACCAGCCATTCCTCCATCTGGTCGGCGATGGTTTTCGCGGTGCCGACGAAGGACAGCCCACCATAGCCGCCGACGCGCTGGGCGAGCTGGCGCACCGTCAGCTTGTCGCGCCTGGCGAGGTCGACCATGCGCTGGCGGCCGCTCTTGCTGGCATTGGTTTCCGGAATCTCCGGCAATTGGCCATCCGGATCGAAGCCCGATGCGTCGGTGCCGAGGATGACGGACAGCGAGGCGATGGCGCTGTCGTAGTGCACGCGGCTGTCGAGCAAAGCGCGCTTCTCCTTGGCCTCATCGACGCTGTCGCCGACCACCACGAAGGCGCCGGGCAGGATCTTGAGGTGCTCGGGATCGCGGCCGATCTTTTCCATGCGGCCCTTGATGTCGGCATAGAGTTTTTGCCCGTCGGCGAGGCTGCCGCCGCCGGTGAAGACGGCTTCCGCCGTCTCGGCCGCGAGCTGCTTGCCGTCTTCCGACGCGCCGGCCTGCACGATCACGGGCCAGCCCTGCACGGGGCGGGCGATGTTGAGGGGCCCGCGCACCTTCAGATATTTGCCGTTGTGGTCGAGCGTGTGCATCTTGGCGGGATCGACGAACAGGCCGCTCTCGACGTCGCGCACGAAGGCGTCGTCGGCGAAGGAATCCCACAGGCCGGTGACGACGTCGTAGAACTCGCGGGCGCGCTTGTAGCGCTCGGCGTGCTCCATGTGATCGTCGAGGCCGAAATTCAGCGCCGCGTCCGGGTTCGAGGTGGTGACGATGTTCCAGCCGGCGCGGCCGCCGCTGAGATGGTCGAGGGACGCAAAGCGGCGCGCGACGTGATAGGGCTCGTCGAACGTGGTTGATCCCGTCGCGATCAGCCCGATCCGCTCGGTGACCGCGGAGAGCGCCGACAGCAGCGTGAACGGCTCGAACGAGGTCACGGTGTGGCTGCGCTTGAGCGCATTGACCGGCATGTTCAACACGGCGAGGTGATCGGCCATGAAGAAGGCGTCGAACTTGCCGGCCTCGAGCTTCTGGATCAGCGTCTTGATGTGACCGAAATTGAAATTGGCGTCAGGCCAGGCCCCGGGATAGCGCCAGGCGCCGGTGTGGATGCTGATCGGGCGCATGAACGCGCCAAGCTTGAGTTGCCGTTGTGCCATCGCCCGGTGTCCTTCTTCATTGTCGTTCGGAAAGACATAGGCACGCGGCGGAACTCCGCCATTGGCGGCAGCGGGAAGAATTTTTTGTTTTTTGCAGCTCTCTCAGCACGTCATTCCGGGGCGCGCCGCTTGGCGCGAACTAGGGTGCGCGATTGCGCACCTGAGAATCGATCGGGCCGCGGAGACGATGGATGAATGGATTCCGGGCTCGCGCTACGTGCGCCCCGGAATGACGAGAGGAGAGAGGCGCGCCCCGTAATACAGCCTCAGCCCAAAATATCCTTCTGCATCTTGCCGCCGTAGAAATGGAAGAACGGCACCGACGCATCGTGGCGGAGCGGGCCGGTGGCAAGGCGGGTGTCGAGTTCGTTGAGCACGTTGCGCGTCATCGGATGCAGATCGGCCAGCGGCTTCGAGCCGAGCTCGACCCAGACCAGCTCGACCAGCTCGGCATCGGCATGGATCACGCCGTCGACGCGGTGGGTGATCGCGGAGGCATCCGCGGTGAAGAAGCGCGTGTCGAAGCGCTTGACGCGGCCGGGCGGGGTGATCGCGCGGGCGATCAGGAAGAGGCCTGACGGATCGGGCAGGAGGCCTGCATCGGCGAACGGCTTCCAGGGACCGTCGAGCTTCGGCGTCTTGCCCTCGGACTTGCGGCCGAGGCAGAGACCAGTCTCCTCGCAGGCCTCGCGGATCGCGGCGATGGCGAGCGACTTCGCGCGCGAGGCCGGCGTCTTCGGGCTGCCCTTGGCGAGATTGGCTTCGAGCTCGGCCGTGATCGGCGCCGCACAGGGCACGCGATAGTCGGCCTTGTCGACGCGCCCGCCCGGGAAGACGAACTTGCCGGGCATGAACACCACCTTGTCGTGGCGTTTGCCGACCAGCACTTTCGGAATGGCGCCGCTGCGATCGACCAGGATCAGGGTCGCCGCATCCCTCGGGCGAAAATAGGGATGATGGTCGGCTTCCTTTTCCTCGTGAACCTTGGCCTTCTCCGCAACTTGCGTCGTATCCGTCATGTCCTCACCCAGACCGTTCCTGCCTATTTTGCTTATACAGGCGGAATACCATCCGGCGGGTTCTCGTCAAACCCGTGCATGCGCAGAGCCCATTGCAGGCCGACCACAGCTCCTTTGACGGGCTGCAGCAGCGCGAGCGAGGCGACGAAGGTGAAGGGCAGATAGGCCGCGAAGCTGATCCAGACCGGCGTGGTGTAATTGGTCTCGATCCACAAAACGGCCGGCACCACGATGTGGCCGACGATGACGATGACGAGATAGGCGGGCAGGTCATCGGCGCGATGCGGCGTGAAATCGAGGTCGCATTTGGCGCAATTGTCTGCCGTCTTCAGGAAGGCGCGGAACAGCTTTCCCTGGCCACAGCGCGGGCAGCGGCCGCGAAAGCCCCGCTTCATTGCCGTCCAGAGATCGCGCTTCTCGACGAGACCCGTCTCCCGCGTCCAGATTTTTGGGGCCGTGCTCATCGTCACCATGCTTTGCCCTTTTTGCCCTTGGCTTTTCCCTTGTTCTTCTTTCCCTTGCCGGATTTCTGCTTCGCCGGCTTGCGTTTCTTATCCGGGCTGCGTCCGGGATGCGCCTTGAACGAGGGGCGGCGTTGCGGGCCGGATGGCCTGCGGCCACGCGGCGCGCTTTCACTGGCCGACGACAGCAGCTCGAAGCGCAGCGCGCCCGCGATCGGGGCAGCTTCGATCAGGCGGACGTCGACGACGTCGCCGAGCTGATACATGGTGCCGCTGCGGGTGCCGACGAGTGCGTGCCGGCCCTCGTCATAGTTGAAATATTCCGTGCCGAGGGATCGGATCGGGATCAGACCGTCGGCGCCGGTGTCGGCAAGCTTGACGAACAGGCCGGCGCGGGTGACGCCGGAGACGCGGCCCTGGAAGCTTGCGCCGATGCGGTCGGCGAGGTGATGGGCGATCAGGCGGTCGACGGTCTCGCGCTCCGCCTTCATCGCGCGCCGCTCGGTCACCGAGATGTGGGCCGCGACCTCGCTCAGGGTTTCCGGCGTCTCGCTGTCGGGCAGGGCGCCTTCGCCAAGGCCGAGCGCGCGGACCAGCGCGCGGTGCACCACGAGATCGGCATAGCGGCGGATCGGCGAGGTGAAATGCGCGTAGCGGCGCAAATTCAGGCCGAAATGACCGTAATTCTCGGAAGAGTATTCGGCCTGTGCCTGGGCGCGCAGCACCACCTCGCTCACCAGCGGGTAATAGTCATGGCCTTCGAGCTGGGCCAGCACGCGGTTGAACGTGGTGGGACGCAGCGCGCCCGCTTTGGCGAAGGGAACGTCCAGCGTCTCCAGGAATTCCGCGAGCGCGTGCACCTTCTCCAGCGTCGGCTCGTCATGCACGCGGTAGATCAGCGGCAGCGACTTCTTTTCCAGCATCTCGGCCGCCGCGACGTTGGCGAGGATCATGAATTCCTCGATCAGCTTGTGCGCATCGAGACGTTCAGGCACGACGACGCGATCGACCGTGCCGTCGCTCTTCAGGAGGATCTTGCGTTCGGGCAGATCGAGATTGAGCGGATCGCGCTCGTCGCGTGCACGCTTGGCGCAGGCATAGGCGGCATAGAGCGGCCGCAGGATCGGATCGAGCAGGGGACCGGTGGTGTCGTCCGGCCGTCCGTCGATCGCCGCCTGCGCCTGCGCGTAGCTCAGTTTTGCCGCCGAGCGCATCAGGATGCGGTGGAAGCTGTGTGAGCGCT
>NZ_JALBGZ010000381.1:0-6185 GCF_023006515.1 Bradyrhizobium sp. PRIMUS42 | reverse complement strand
GCCATCGACGTCAAGCCTGCCCCGGGCCCTGCGCCCGCAAAGCCCAAGCCGAAGCCGCCGCTGGTGCTGACGCCGCAGAATCCGTGAGGCTGGGTTTGCGCGGATTGGGCCGCGTGCGGGCTCACCTCTCCCGCTTGCGGGAGAGGTCGCGCCCAAGGCGCGGGTGAGGGCTCTCTCCATTTAGGGATTCCCTCTATTGAGATAGCCCTCTCCCCAGCCCTCTCCCGCAAGCGGGAGAGGGAGCGCACCTCCTGCGCAGCGCCTTTCGCGCCCCTTAACGCATTCCCTCGCATTTGAATGAATTTTGCCCGGCAAAACTGATTTGCAGATTTTACCGAATTCTCGCGTTTGATCTCTAGCGTCGTTTCCAGAGGAATTCGGCGTCGCGTCAACCAAGGCGCAACGGTTCGCAAAAGAACGGCCAAGAACTGGGGTAATCGAGATGAACGGGGCGAAATCGCTTCTGCAGGATCTGGACGACGCGATCGCGCGCGGCACCGACGAAAGCCGGGCGAAGGCGTTGTGGCATGCGACTGACATTCTGATTACCGGCCGCTACAGCGACGACGAGATCAGCATGTTCGGCGAGGTCATCGGCCGGCTCGCCGAAGAGATCGAGGTCGCCGCGCGGGCCCAGCTCTCGGAGCTGATGTCGGCGTGCGATCACGCTCCCCTGAACGTCATCGAAAAGCTCGCCCTCGACGACGAGATCGAGGTCGCCGGTCCCGTGCTGCGCGACTCCAATCGTCTCGACGAGAAGATGCTGCTCGAGAGCGCCATGACCAAGGGACAGTCGCATCTGCTCGCGATCGCCCAGCGCAAGTCGATCGGCGAGGCCGTGACCGACGTGCTGGTCAAGCGCGGCGACCAGGAGGTCGTGACGTCGGTGGCGAGGAACGAGGGCGCGCGCTTCTCGGGCTCCGGCCTGTTGCACATGGTCCGCCGTGCCGAGGGCGATTCGATCCTCGCGGAGCAGCTTGGCCTGCGCAAGGACGTGCCGCGCCACATCTTCCAGCAGCTGATCTCGAAGGCGTCGGAAGACGTCCGCCGCCGCCTCGAGACCGAGCGGCCCGAAATGATGGCGCAGATCCAGAGCTCGGTGACCGAGGTCACCGGCGATCTCCAGTCCAAGTTCGGCCCGTCCTCGCGCAGCTATTTCGTCGCCAAGCGCGTGGTGACGACCCAGTATCGCCAGGGCAACCTCAATCAGGATTCGATCTCGAACTATGCGCGCCAGCATCGCTTCGACGAGGTGCAGATCGGCCTGTCGCTGCTGTCGTCGCTGCCGGTCGACGTGATCGAGCGCGCGATGATGGACCGTAACCGCGAGATGATTCTGGTGCTGTGCAAGGCGCTCGACTTCTCCTGGGACACGACCATGTCGCTCCTGTTCCTCGGCGCCAAGGATCATCTGATCACGGCGCGTGAGCTCCACGACAACGAGCGGGATTTCGGCCGGCTCAAGATCGAGACCTCGCGCAGCGTTCTGAAATTCTACCAGTCGCGCAAGAACAGCGCGGGTGCCGATTCCGCTACGGGCCGACAGCCCGAGCTTCAGGTCCACTGAGCGGGAATTCGACAGGGGAGTATTTGCAATGTTGCCTCAATTCGGCACCGCCGTTCGCAAGAAGAACCTCAACAGTGCCGTTACCGCCGATATTGGCGGCGGAGCGCCGGACAAGGCGTCGGTGGACGCGGCCTGGCTCGTGCTGGAAGCCGCAAATGATCTCGGCGACCACGCCGCGATCGAAGCCTGCCGCCGCGTCATCGACGCCGAGCTGAACGGTACGGTTGCCGGCGGCTCGGACATCGATCTCGTGCTGGGATATTTCCGGTAAGACTTCGGACCTGGATGGTGCAGCGAATCCTGGACCGCTCTCAGCAGGAATTGGAGCGCTTGGATCCTGCATCGGGCTGTAGACTTGATCTTGCCCCGCTCAGCGCTGCCGCCAGCTCGTCGATGTGGTAGGGCTTCGCGAGGATCTGGATGCCCGCTGCGTGGGCGTCGTGGGCTGAGGCTTCGGCATATCCGCTGGTCAATAATACCGGGATGTCGCTTCGCCGGTTTCTGATCTCGCGTGCGAGCTCGACGCCGTTCATGCCGCCCGGCATCATGATGTCCGAAAAAACAACGTCGACCGAGCGGCCATCGGCCAAAGCGCCGAGCGCCCCGGCAGCGCTGGCGGCGCGCGTGACGTCGTAACCGAGCTGGCCCAGCATCTCGCTGACCAGCGCGGCAACTTCGTCGTCGTCTTCCACCAGCAGGACCTGGCCCTGGTTGGTTCTTTTCGGCCGCACCCGGGTGAGGTCGATCAGATGTCGCTCGCTGGAAGGAAGATCGTACGATCGCGGCAAGTACAGCTCGATGCTGGTGCCTCGGCCGACCTCCGATCGAATTCGTACGGTGCCCCGGGACTGGGTCGCAAATCCGTGGACCTGCGCGAGCCCGAGCCCCGACCCCTTTCCCACGTCCTTGGTCGTGAAGAACGGCTCGAACACGCGCGCCAGAATCTCCGGAGACATGCCAACACCGGTGTCGATGACGGACAGCCGGACGTAGTCGCCCGCGATCTGCTCGTCGTTGAAACCAGGCAGGTTTTCCCCGCGCACGACGATCGTGCCGCCATTGGGCATGGCGTCGCGGGCATTGACGGCCAGATTGAGCATGACGAGCTCGAGCTCTCCGGGGTCGACTTCCACCGGCCACAGCGAGTCTGGAAAGTCGAACTCGACGTGAACGTCTCCCCGCAAGCTACGATCGAGCAGTTCACGCATTCCGCCGATCTGCGCGGCGACGTCGACGGGCTGCGGCCGAAGCTTCTGCCGGCGGGAAAACGCCAGAAGCTGCCTGGTCAGGCTGGCACCGCGCTGCGCCGCCTGGACCATCCCCTCCATCAAACGGCGGCGGCGGTTCGGATCCGTCTGGCGGTCGAGCATGTCGAGGCCGCCGGAAATCACCATCAGCAGATTGTTGAAGTCGTGAGCGACACCGCCGGTGAGCTGGCCGATGGCCTCGATTTTCTGGGCCTGGCGAAGCGTCTCCTCGACGCGCGCACGCTCCTCCATCTCGAGGCGAAGCTGCGTGTTGGCTTCTTCCAGCTCTCGCGTCCGCTCGACCACCAGCTGTTCGAGCTCCTGCGCGGTCTGCTCGCGTGCGGCGAGCAGCGCCCGGATCTCGTATTGACGCCGGCGTGCCCGCATCGCGGATTGGATGGCGCTGGTCAGCGTCATCGGCTGAACCGGCCGTTCGAGCAGCGAAACGTTACGGAGAAGCTCGACGATACTGCGTCGCCACGCCACGACGGCCGGCTGCTCTCGATGGCTGGTGAGAACGACGAAGGGGAGGTCGGACCACGGCGGCTGGCGCTCGATCCATTGTGCCAGCGGCGCTGTGTCTCTCCCGAACAGGCCTTCCTCGGCCAGGAAAACGGTACCCACGCCGGATGTCATCTCGCTGACGAGTTCGGGCAGGCTTCGGCAGCTGATCGCGTCGAGGTTCGAGTTGCGGAAAAGCTCGGCCGATGCCGCTCCGTCGCGCCCGATCGGAGCAAAGATGAGGACACGATGGTCCCGGTCGGCCCTCATTCGGTAAATCCTTCGGGGATTTCCGTTCCGGTATAATGCGGATTGCCGGAAAAGATGCCGCTGAACTGCCTGAGCGGGGGGCCGAGCTTGATGCCCGCGCTGCTGAGGCGAAACTCACGGATGCTATGCTCGTGCTGGCCGCTGCGCTTCTTGACGACCGACAGGGCGCGCCGAACGGTGCCGCCCATCTCGAAATAGCGCAACATGAGCACCGCATCGCTCAGATAGCTGATGTCCAGAGGCGTGTCCATCGGTCCGACCAGGCCATGTTGAGCGAGGACCAGGATCGTAAGCGCCCCTTGCTGTCCCAGATAAGTCAACAGCTCGTGCATTTGCAGGATGAGAAACCGCTCGTCCGGCATCGCACTCAGATAGCCGTTGAGGCTGTCGATGATGACGACGCGGGCGTTGTCGATCTCCACGCTCCGGCGCACGTTCGCCGCGAACTCGCCCGGTGCAAGTTCGGCCGGATCGATCTGTTGAAACCGGAGATTACCGGAGTCGAGGTGCCTTTGCAGGGGCAGGCCAAGTGTTTGCGCGCGTGCCTCTACTGTACCGCGGCCCTCGTCGAATGCGAAGAACACGGCGTGCTCGCCGCGCTCTGCCGCCGCTATTGCGTAGGTCAGCGCAAGCGACGATTTGCCCACGCCGGCCGAACCGATGAAAAGCGCATTGGTGCCGCGCTCCAGGCCTCCTCCGAGGAGCTGGTCGAGTTCGGCGTTGCCGCTCGGCGTGTACTCGCCGACAAAGGACCTGTGATGTTCGGCCGCCACGAGGCGAGGGAATATCCGCAGGCCGCCCTGCTCGATCGTGAAGTCGTGGTAGCCGCCGCGAAAGCGGATGCCCCGCATCTTGATGACGCGAAGCCGCCGCCGCTCCGCGCCGTAGTCGATGGCGAGCTGCTCGAGCATGACCACGCCGTGCGCGATCGAATGCAGCTGCAGATCGTCCTGAGACGATGAAAGGTCGTCGAGCAGGACAACCGTACAGTTGCGGTTGGTGAAGAAATGCTTCAGGGCCAGCACCTGGCGCCTGTAGCGCAGCGGGTTCTGGGCAAGCAGGCGCAATTCTGAGAGGCTGTCCAGCACGATGCGCGCGGGATTGATCCGCTCGACCTCCCTGAAGATCAGATTGGTGGTTTCGCTCAGCTCCATCTCGGCGGGATGGAAGACCGTCAGCTCCCGGTCGGGATCGAGCGTCGTCTCCGGCGGGACCAGCTCGAAGATGTCGACGCCGTCGAGCGACCAGCCATGCCGATGCGCGACCAGGTTCAGCTCACGCCTGGTCTCGGAGAGGGAGATATAGAGCACGCGTTCGCCGTCACGCACGCCCCGGAGCAGAAATTGAAGCGATATCGTGGTCTTGCCGGTGCCCGGCCGCCCCTCATAGAGATACATCCGGTTGGCGTCCAAACCGCCGCCCAGAATGTCATCCAAACCGTCGCTGCCGGTGGAAACTCTTGGCAAATCTTTGGGGCTGCTATCGGAAGCACCCGTGGACGTACCGGTCATTGCACCCCCTTAACGCATTCCCAAAATGAAGGCCCGTCTTGGGCTGAGCAGCCTCGTGGACCGGACAAAGTCCCATCTATGGAACTCACACACTCGGATTGAGTTCCGTCAGCGCGGCCGGCCGGGCGGGTTAAACGAAGGAGACTTTCGGAGCCGTGGCAACGGCTTACCGCACTGGTTCCCGTGGATTGCCCGGCTCGGGGCCAATGTTTGAGGATGCGACGTCAGTCGAGCCGTGTCGGTGCAAAATTGGACGAAGCATGCGGATCGTTGACCCGCCAATCCGGCGTGTTTCGCGGCGACCTACGGGCAGACCATCACGGCGCCGACCCAGTGCCGGCTGACTGGATTTACATTCGAACTGTCGAATCAATCCGCGGGCGCGCAGTCGCAATTCACCGCGTCCGTCTACCGGTGGGATCCGGTCAACAACCAAATCACCGGGAGCTCCCTGTTTACGTCAGCGGTGATGATCTCGCCGGCCAGCGCGACATTAAAGCCGGTTACGGTCAATACCGGCGGCGTGGTGCTCACGCCGGGTCAGCAATATGTATTGTTCCTGACCACGATCAACGTGACGCAGTCGAATCCGTCGTCCAAGAACAGTTTCGGCTCAGTGTTCAGCTCTCCCTACGCCGGCGGCACGCTTGTGTACCAGAACAGCACGAGCGCCGCTGATCTGAGCGGCCAGTCTTGGGACGTCGTGATGAGTGGCGACCTCGCATTCGTCGCGATGTTCGGTCCCGGGTCGCTGTCGTCGCAGCTGCCCAACGGCACGCCCCGAAATTCGGTCAATGTCGCCGGCGGTATCGACAAGGTCTTCGACGCCGGTGGCAGCCTGCCGGGCGGATTCCAGATCCTGACAGGTCTTGCTCCGGCGCAATTGCCCGGCGCGTTGACGCAGCTCTCCGGCGAGAGCGGCACCGCGACCCAGCAGGGCGGCGTGCAGTTGACGAACCTGTATCTGTCGCTGTTGACCGATCCGTCCGCGGCCGATCGCAATAGCGGCGGTGGCGCGATGGGATTTACCGCAGAGCGACCGGCTGGGGATCTGCCGCCCGCGATCGCCTCGGCCTATGCCGCGGTCGG
>NZ_JALBGZ010000380.1:0-6188 GCF_023006515.1 Bradyrhizobium sp. PRIMUS42 | reverse complement strand
CCACACCCCGCTGCGTGTGCCAGCCGGGTCCGGCCGCGTGCCGGAGGGCTGGAAGCGCAGTGCGGCGAGCGGCACCTTCAGAACGTCGTCCTGCCGCTCGATCACGATCTTCACCAGGGCGGTCATCCCCGGCAGCAGCGCGCCATCGAGGTTGGAGGTCGCGAGGACCACGGTGTAGGTGACGACGTGCTGCTGGTTCTGCGGGGCCTTGCGCACCTGCCGCACCACCGCCTCGAAGCGGCGGTCCGGGTAGGCGTCCACGGTGAAATGCGCGCGCTGGCCGGGGGCAATGCGACCGATATCGGCTTCGTCGACCTGCGCGTGGATCTCCATGTCCTCCAGGCGATGCGCCACCACGAAGGTGGTGCGCGATTCCAGTCCGACCGCGAGCGTCTGGCCCTCGTTGACGAACCTGCCGACGACGACGCCGTCGATCGGCGAGCGGATCACGGTGCGGTCGAGATCGGCCTGGGCCGCGGCGAGAACAGCCGCCTTCTCCGGCACGGCCATGCGAGCCTGCTGCAGCTCCGCCTCGATCCGGCGGACGTCGGCCTGCGCTCCCTCTACCGAATAGGAGTTGAGGGACATCAGGACCTCGGCCTCGCGCTCCTGGGCGAGGCGTGCGGTGAACTCGGTCTGCGCGTCGTCGACCGTCGTCGTCGCCACCACGTTTTGCGACTGGAGCGCCAGCTTCCGCTGCAGGGTCTTCTGCGCCGAGCTCTTGACCGCCTGGGCGCTTTCGAGCTTGGCGGCGAGCACATCCCGGCTGCCCCTGGCATTTTGCAGGTCGATCCTGGCGCGATCGAGCTTGGCCCGTGCGATGTCGACCAGGGAATTGGCGACGGCGAGGGAGGCCTTGGCTTCGTCGACCTTCGCCGCAAAGCTGCGCGGATCGATCAAGGCGAGCGGCTGATCCTTGGTGACGGTGTCGTTGAAATCGACATAGACCCGGGCGAGCTGCCCGGACAATTGGGAACCGACCTCGATCGTCTTGACCGGCTGCAGGGCACCAGTGACGGTGACGGTCTGCTCGATGCTGCCGCGCTGGATCGAGGCATAGCGGAACATTGGCGCATCCGACCCGAAAGTCGGGACGTCTCGCCCAGCAGGCACGAGCAGGCGCCTGGTGGAGTCCAGGGCGTGCGACGCCCTGTCCGCAGCGCTCCCGGCCGCGCCGGTGATGACGGCGGGCCCCGCGATGTAGATCGCGGCGAGGCTGCACGCAGTTCCGAGCAAGGCAATAATTGGTACAAATCGCATATCAAAAACCCGCCTCTTGAAATGGCCTCGATGGCGGCACGGACAAAGATCGCGCTATGGTTGTAAATCTCTCAAAGCGATATCGATCGTCCGTATGTCGCTGCTGCCGGGGCGACGGTCGGGCTCGACTCATCATCCAGTAGTAAAGCCGGTGCCGTGCTACTTTTCGTGATTTGATCGAAATGCATACCGAGCGTATCGATATGACGCGCGCGGTATCGAACTCGATAGACTGACTGAACGTCCCGTCTGCTTTGGCGAAGCGGACGCCGGGTGTTCGAGTCGGCACATGAGTGGCGATGCATGACGCAGTTGGCGATACTGCATTCAAGATACCGGACTGCACGACACCGGATTGCCGCATTTTCGCGATCGCGCGCTGCGGACGGCGGCGAGCTCAATTCCTTCCGATCACGAAGCCCGATATGTGAACGCCTTCACTCGTCACGAGCGCATGTTGGCCTTAAGACGTCGAACCGGTGGACCGATGCGCTTCGCCCGATCCCCGCGAATTCATCCAAGCACATTGTTTTCGCTTGCAAGAAGAATGGATGGCTCGTTGCCTGCTCATCGAGCCCCAAGCCGGGGAGTCCGTTGCCATGAATTCAGGTCAAGCCATAGTTTATATCGTTGACGACGAGATTCAGATTCGAACCGCGATCGGAAGTCTCTGCGAGGAGACTGGACACCAGGTGAAGCTGTTCGCTTCGACGGAAGAATTCCTCGCGGAGAATATTTCGCCCGGGCCTGCGTGCCTCGTGCTCGATGTCCGCTTTCCCGGCACGTCGCCGACCGGCCTCGAGCTTCAGCGCCGTCTCGCCGAGACGGGCGTGCCTATCCCGATCGTCTTCATCAGCGGCCATTCCGACGTCCGCGTCTCGGTCGAAGCCATGAAGCGCGGCGCGGTCGAGTTTCTGCCAAAACCGTTTCGCGAGCAGGAGATCCTCGATGCGATCAGGCATGGCATCGAGCGCGATCGCAGGCGGCTGGAACGCGAAGATACCGTGCGTGAAGCCCGCCAGCGCGTCGATACGCTGACGGCGCGAGAGCGCGAGATCATGCTGCTGATGGCCGAAGGGCTCGTCGCCAAGCAGATTGCGGCGCGGCTTGGCGTGAGCGAAGTGACGGCGAAGGTCCATCGTGCCAGGATGATGCGAAAGCTGGAGCTGCGTACGCCGATCGAAGTGGTGCGGCTGATCGACAGCATGGGGCGCGAAGCGCAGACGACGCGCGCCGGCACGGGATAGAAGTTGCTCTTGCGCTTCCATGTGCCGATATTTCGCGCAACGTCTAGTCCGTACCGATTAGCATGAACTGCAGTCTGTCGCACGGAGCCCGATCGGTTCAAAGTTGTCTCTACGATGTCGGCCTCTTCCAAGACGGCATCAGAACCCAGTCAGACAACTTTGCTAGAAAGGGATTCTCCATGCGTAAATTTCTTTTTGCTTCCGTTGCATTGTTCGCCCTGTCCTCCGCCGCGCAGGCCGCCAACACCTCCACCACGGTGCAGGTCGGCGTCGTGAACGGCTCGAGCGTTTCGCAGCAGGGCCTTACCAACGACACCTCCTCGACCAGCCAGCTCGGCATCGTGAACAGTGCGACCACGATGCAGGGAACCAGCTCGGCCTCGCTCAACAACGGCAGCACGGTGAACCAGATCGGCGTGCAGAACACGGCAGCCACCGGCCAGGTGGCGTTCGGCAACAACGGCAGCTCGATCACCCAGAACTCGTTCGGGCCGCCCGCGCTGCAGAACAACGCCGCCAGCGTCGGCCAGCTCAGCGTGTTCGGCATCAACGGCAGCACCGTCTCGCAGACGGCGCACTGAACCACACAACCGTTTGGCCGGACGCATCCAGTTGCGGTGCGTCCGCGCCATTCTCGAATGCACCGCAACCGGCCGGCCGATCAATTGTGATGGCTCGCTTATTCTCGCGGAGGAATTGACATGCGGATCACCTATTTCATTGCAACGGTTGCAGCGTTCGGCGCGCTGACGGCCGCCGATGCACAGGCCGGCAACAGCGCCAGCGTGCTGCAGTTCGGAACGACCAACACTTCGTTCATTTCGCAGAGCGGCGGCACCAGCAACAGCGCTACGACGCTGCAGTTCGGCGCCACCAATAGTGCGACCACCTTGCAGACGGGCTCGCTCCTGACCGTCAACAATTCGGTGATCGGGCAGGGCGGCACCACCGCGACTGCATCCAACACCGCGCTGGCGGGCCAGGTCGGTGGCATCAATTCGAGCCTGATCGGCCAGATCGGTGCCAACAACACGGCCGGCGTCGGTCAGCTCGGAATCCTGAACGGCTCGACGATCATCCAGCAGGCTCCGTGAGCAGATCCGAAGTGGCGAGGCATGTCATGAAACATCATTTGGGATGCGCGGGCGCCGTGATGCTCGCTCTGTGCTCGGTCGGCGCCGGGTCGGCCGGTGCCCAGACCGCCGACATCAAGACCATCGTCTCGGTCGGCGGCCCGCCGGTCGTACTCAATCAGAACAGTCAGCTCAACATGGCGGGCGTGTTCATGATCGGCGGCAGCACCAGTGCGACCGTGACGCAGAACGGCACCAACAATGCCACGGGCGTTCTGCAATTCGGCGGCACGACTTCCACATCGATCGGGCAGACGGGAGCGAACAATCTCGCGTTCGTCGGTCAGACCGGCCAGTCGGCGACCAGCCTGATATCGCAGCTCGGCACGACGAATGCGGGCACGGTGGCGCAATTCGGCACGATCAACGCCTCGACGATCGTCCAGACCGGCCCGTAACAGGCGAGCGAGTTCGCTGGGGTCGAGAACGAACGGGGAAGCGCGATGCGATGCGGCAGACAGGTCTTGAGGCGCCTCTCGATTCAAATCTTGGCCGTGGCGGCGTTGCTCGCCGCCATCGGCGCGACGACGCAGGCGAGCGCCGGGTCGGTCCAGCGCAGCGTGACGAGAGGGAATGTCAGTATCGAAACGGTCGTGCAGTTCGGCGACAATGTCCAGCCTGTGACGATCGAGGAGAACAGCCGCATCAATATCGCGCGGGTGATCCAGATCGGCGGCACCGGGACGGTGGACGCGACCATCATCCAGAACGGCACGCGCAACTATGCCAATGTGATCCAGGTGGGCGGCACCACCAATGCGGTGATCGGTCAGTCCGGTGTGGGCAACACCGCCGATATCACCCAGATCGGCAATTCCACCAACGCGCTCCTGCTCCAGATCGGAGACATGAATACGGGAGCCGTAAGGCAGTTCGGGCGTTTCAACTGGCTGGCGATCTTTCAGTTCAGCCGATGATGGAGGTGTGACATGAGGTTGCTCCTGCTCGCATCCGGAATAGGACTCATGAGCGTGATTGCGGCGGCGCCGGCCGGCGCCGGCGACGGCCACACCACAATGGTCCAGGACGAAAACGGCACGTCGGTGATCACCCAGAGCGGCGATCCGGCGCAGGCCGAGGTCAAAATCGAGAAGGAACCCGGGCGCACGACGGTCTATCGCCGCAGCGGCGGCAACACCGCCATCGTGACGCAAGGTACTGGACAAGGCACTGGAACGCCGCAGGACATGCTCGACTGGCTGCGCAAGCAGCAGGGCCGTTGACGCACGAAGGCCCACCGTCCGATGTGGACGGTGGGCCTCACGTCGAGCAACTCTACCAGCGATAGCCGCCGGTCAGCGTGCCGTTGTTGTTGCCATCAGGGCCGACATCGCCCTGTGTCGAGCTCGGGGTCGGATGGTTGCTGCCGTTGATTGCGCCATAGGGTCCCGCGACATCAGGATAGTACGCCCGCCGCTGAACCGGCTCGTAAGGCGACGCGGTTCGGTCCCAGCCCACGCGCGGACCGTTCCAGTCGTAGCCCTGCGCCGAGGCAGCCGCAGTGCCGGCGACGAGTGATGCCGTGATCAGGCAGAGGAGTTTTGACTTGTTCTGCATTCGAGATGCTCCTTGCTTGTGTCGGGAGCCAACGGTTGCAGTGCGAGAGCGTTCCGAACCTGTTGGCCGCCCGCGATCAACTCCGATCAACTGGTTATGAGGTGCCTTTCGCGGAACGAAGTGCCCGTCAGCCGAGAATTCCGGTCGACTTGCCGCAGTTGTTCCGCGGTTAATCCCGTGCCTTAACCAATAATTAATTATACGTTTGCGGGTGGGCGACGGCCCGGCCTAGCGTAGCTGCGGGGAGCCGCAATCGCTTAAGCCAAACGAGTTGGTGCGTATCATGACGTATAGAATGCATGGGGCCTTGCTCGCCTCGCTCAGCGCAGTTGCGCTGCTCCTTCCCGCCAATGACAGTTTTGCCAGACCCGGCGGCGCCGCGCCGCATGGGGTGACGGCTGCGCCGTCCGGCGCAATGGCGCGTGCGCCGATCGCGCCGGGAGGCCGGTTCCATCGGCGGAATAATCCCTGGGTCTACTGGCCGGGCGGCGGCGGGTTCTTCTACGACGGCGCCGGCTATAGCCAGCCCTTCGTCGATGCCGGGCAGCCGGTCTCCACCGACGTGCGCTATACCTACACCTATGACGTTCCCTGGGACTGGACGCATCGCTTCCCGCCGAATGTCGTGCCGTCCGACCGGCCCTATGTGCCGAGCTGCCCGACGGAGCAGGTGACGGTACCCGGCCGCGGCGGCAGCGAGCACACCGTCAACATCATGCGCTGCTACTGAGCTGCGCTCTAACCTAGCTCAAAGCTGGTCACGCCGAAGACGCGGTCGATGCGCAGCGGCGCGATCGGCCCCGTGTACATCCGCGCGGTCTCGAACACCGGCTTGAGCCCGAGCGCCTCCGCGAGCGCGATCGCCTCGCGATTGACGGCGGGGACGTCGAGGAAGACTTCGCCGATATCGGCGCTCGCAAGCAGGGCCTGGACGATCGTCTCCGCCGCTGCGCGGTCGTCGGCGACGAGCGGGCCGATCTTGTGGCCGGTC
>NZ_JALBGZ010000037.1:0-21488 GCF_023006515.1 Bradyrhizobium sp. PRIMUS42 | reverse complement strand
CGCCCAGCCGCGCGGGGCGGCGCGCGCGAAGCTTGCGCATCGTCACGGCAACCCGCTGGATGCGCAGGCGATGGATACCCGCATCCAGACCTGGCCGTGCCGCTCCGGCGGCATCTGCAACTGGAAGCATTAGACGAGGCTGGAGCCGTCATCCACGCGTCGCAAAACCGTAGGCGCGGAGTCAAGAAACCGTAAGCCGGGAGTCAAGGAGCGCAGGCACCTTCCGTCGCGATTCGACGAAGGTTTCCTGAATGGCAACGCTCCGCGCTTCGCGCGCATGGACCCGGCGGCAATTCCTGGTCCGTTCGACCTCAAGCCTGGCGATTGCCTCGCTCGGCACGCTCGGGACACCGTACCTCAGCCGCGCCGCCGACCGTCCACAGATCGCCGGCGGGATTCAGTCCGGCGATGTCTCGGATGGCTCTGCCGTGATCTGGGCGCGCGCGGACCGGGCCGCACGGATGCACGTGGAGTGCTCGACTGTCGAGAGCTTCAGGAGCCTCATAGCGTCGGCCTCGTGCGATGCGTTGCCGGACGCGGACTTCACCGCAAAGCTGCAGCTCGACGACCTGCCGCCCGGGCAGGACGTCTTCTATCGCGTCCGCTTCGACGACATCGCGACCGGCCTTCGCGGCGAAAGCAGTGTCGGGCATTTCCGCACCGCGCCGGCAGCTGGTCGGTCGATCTCGTTCGTGTGGTCCGGCGACGTCGCGGGGCAGGGCTGGGGCATCGACATTTCGCGCGGCGGCTATCGCAGCTATCGCACCATGTTCGATAACCGTCCGGACTTCTTCATCCATTCCGGCGATCACATCTACGCCGACTGCACGATTCCTTCCGAGCAGAAGCTGCCCAACGGCGAGACCTGGCGCAACCTCGTGACCGAAGAGAAGTCCGAAGTCGCGCACACGCTGGCGCAGTTCCGCGGCAACTACAAATACAACCATCTCGACGAACATTTTCGCGCCTTCCATGCGGAGGTGCCGATGTTCGCGCAGTGGGACGACCACGAGGTCACCAACGACTGGTCGCCGACCGGAAGCTACGATACTGCCGGTTACGAAGACGACGGCACCCCGCGCCTGGTCGCGCGCGCCCGCCGCGCCTTCTTCGACTTCATGCCGATCCGCGATATCGGCACGCAGCAGGGCCGGGTCTACCGCCGCATCGGCTACGGTCCGCTGCTCGACGTCTTCATGATCGACATGCGCAGCTACCGCGATGACAGCTGGAACAGGGGCGGCGATCACCGCGGCTGGATCCTCGGCGCCGAGCAGCTCGCCTGGCTGAAGCGGGAGCTCGCGGCCTCGCGGGCAACGTGGAAGATCATCGCCGCTGATTTACCGATCGGCCTCATCAGTCTCGATGCTGTTGCGCTCGGCAATGGGGCGCCCGACCGGCGCGAGCACGAGATCGCCGACCTTCTCAGCTCCATCAAGCGCGCCGGAATCCGCAACATCGTCTGGCTCACCGCGGACATGCATTACACCGCCGCGCACTATTACGATCCCGGCAAGGCGCAATTTAGGGATTTCGAGCCGTTCTGGGAGTTCGTCTCCGGCCCGCTGCACGCCGGCAGCTGGGGCCCGGGCGAGCTCGATGACACCTTTGGTCCGGTCGCGATGTACCAGAACGGTTGTAGTGCTGCGCAGGGCGAGAATTTGGCGCCCTGTTTCGGATTGCAGTTCTTTGGTCGCGTCGACATCGATGGCCGCAGCGGCGTCATGACCGTCACCTTGAAGGACGTGGACAATCGCAGCCTCTGGTCGGTCGACATCGCGCCGCAGCCACAGGTACGTCCCGCTGTGGTCGCGCAGCATTCGTGAGGGGCGGGCGGCTCGTTTAACCTCTCCCGCTTGCGGGAGAGGTCGGCGCCGCCGGGTGAGGGCTTTCTCCTCTTGGGGATTGTCCCGTTGCGGATGCACCCTCTCCCCAGCCCTCTCCCGCAAGCGGGAGAGGGAGCCCACTTCGTCCGTGGCGACGACCTGATCCTACCTAACCCGATCTTGATTGGCCGCCTCCGGTCGCCATCGCTATACTCACCGCCCCGCCACCTCTTTCCCATCACCGAAGAGTCTGTCCCCGCGGCCTCGCGGCGCGTCCGGCGGGATGCAATACGTCAGGAGTTAGGTCATGGACAATCTGAAGACACAGGGCATCAGCATGCCCAAGCTCGGCCTCGGCACCTTTCGCCTGCAGGGCGATGCCTGCCGCGCCGCGGTCGAGAGCGCGCTGTCGATCGGCTATCGCCACATCGACACCGCCGAGATGTATGCCAACGAGGAGCCGATCGGATCAGCCATCGCCGCGTCTCGTCTGCCGCGCGGCGAGTTGCACGTCACCACAAAGGTCTGGCACGAGAACCTCACCCCCGATGCGATGCGGCGTGCCTTCGATGCCAGCCTGAAGAAGCTCCGGCTCGACCATGTCGATCTCTACCTCGTGCACTGGCCGTCGAAGGCAGCGGACTGGGGTGCGGTGTTCGAGACCTTGATGAAGCTCAAGGAGGAGGGGCGCACGCGGGCCATCGGCGTCGCCAATTTCACCACGGCGCTGCTCAAGATGGCGGTGGAGGACATCAGGGCGCCGATCGCCTGCAACCAGATCGAATATCACGCGATGCTCGATCAATCTAAGGTGCTGGCCTATCTCGCGGCAAAGTCGATCCCGCTCGTCGCCTATTGCCCGCTCGCGCAAGGACGCGCCGCCTCGGATCCGGTGCTGGCCGAGATCGGTGCCAGGCACAACGTGACCGCCGCGCAAGTGGCGCTGAAATGGCTGCTCGACCAGGACGGCGTCGCCGCCATCCCGAAGGCCTCGCGCCGCGAGAGCCAGCAGGCCAATCTCGATGCGCTGAAGATCACGCTCGACGATGCCGACAGCAACAAGATCGCCGCGCTGCCCAAGGACAAGCGCTGCGTCAATCCCGGCTTCGCGCCGGCGTGGGACTAGCTTCGTCCATATCCTGCTAACGAAACAATCGTAGGGTGGGCAAAGGCGCACTTTTGCGCCGTGCCCACCACCTCTCCTGAATCACTGTCGAAGCGGTGGGCACGGTTCGCTTTGCCCACCCTACAAGGCTGCGCAAAGGAAATGGCCCCGTGAGGGGCCATGTCCATTTTGCGTTGCGCATTAGTCCCAGTGATGGCGGTGGCTACGCTTGATCACGACCACGCGGTCACCGCGATGGTGACGATGCCAGCCGCGGTCATGATTGTGCATGCGATATTCGGCGCGGGCGCCATACGGGGCGTGATGATGGTGATAGCCGCCTCGCTTGATCACCACAGTCTCCGCACTTGCCAGCGTCGGCGCCGCGATCACCAGCGCACCCAGAGCCGCAACCACATAACCAAGCTTCTTCATGATGTCCTCCTCCAATCGAATGCACAATTAAACCGCGCATGCATGCGAACGTTCCGGCGGAACGAGAAGAGAATTCTGAACAGCTGTTCAGGTGGTTAATCGCAGCGTTGCTGCACCGGTGTCGGCGCGCCTGTCGCAACGTATGCGCCGTCCCTGATCGTGTACTCGCCGCGCTCGCTGCGATTGTAGATCGCACGCAGGCTGCCGTCCTTTGCCAGCAGCAAGCCGAACTCACGGGCCTGGTGCAGCGAGGGGAAGTACACCATTACATTGAGCAGGCCCTCGGCGTTGACTGTGGCCGACACCACCTCGTTCTCGTCCTTGGCCTCGCCGAAATTGCGCCGGTACATCACCCGGCCGTCCTTCCGGATCTCGTAGGCCAGCAGCGCACCCTTGTCGCGGTCGGGCCGGGCCGCGCAGTCGACCGCCCATGAGCCGAGTAGGCCCCATTGCTTCACCGTCGCCGCCAGCGTCTCGGCACCCGCCGTTGGGGTGATCGCCGCCCACAGCAGAGCAGCCGCGATCCAGCGGCTCAAACAACGCGTCATGTCCTGGAGAACCCCGCCTCGAAGAATTCCACAGTTTAGCATCCCGCCCGCTTTCGTCCATGGCAGCCGCCGATCGCTCGCGAATTTGATCCGCGTCAATGAGGCCGGTCTTTTCGAGGGTAGGATGGCGCTTCCCGAAGGCGAACCTGGATAGAGCAATGCTGAATCAAGTCATGGATTTTGCGGGCGAAGTGCTGCCGGGGAGTTGTGCCGTGCCGCCGTATTCCGAGACCGCGTTTCTCACTGAGCTGGGCGATCGCCTGCGGTCCTCGCGCACGCGTTGCGACCTGTCGCGCCGCGAGCTGGCCCGCCGTTCCGGGATTTCCGAGCGCTATATCGCCCAGATCGAGGCCGGCAAGGGCAATGTCTCGATCGTCCTCTTGCTGCGGTTGGCCTCCGCGATCCACGGCAGCCAGCCACGGGCGGCCTGAGTATCAGGCCCGCTTCTCCACATTGGCACTCCGGGCCGGCACGCCGAATTCCTTGCGGCAGACCTCGGCCAGCACTGCGACACCCTCGCGGATCTGCTGATGCGTGGGGCTCGCAAAGCACAGCCGGAGCCGCGAACTGGAATGGCCTTTGTTGGTCGACCATTCCGGCCCCGGATTGATCGAGACGCCGGCGGCGAGCGCGGCCTGATAGAGTTTCAGCGTATCGACCTGATCGGGCAGCTTCACCCAGAGGAAGATGCCGCCCTTGGGCTCCTCGAACTCCGCCGCGGTCCCGAACTGCTCGTTCAGGGCTTCCATCAGCGTGTCGAGCTTGGTGCGCAGCGCCTTGGTCAGGGCCGGCACATGGCTTGCGAAATGCGGCTTGCAATACGCGGCGAGCACCATCTGCTCCAGCGCGCCGGAGCCCGCATCCGTCTTCAGCGCCAGCATCCGCGACATCACATCCCAGGGCGCCACGATGAAGCCGACCCGCAGCGCCGGTGCGATTGATTTGGAGAACGACCCGATATGGATCACGCCGCTGTTCGGGCTCATCGCGTAGATCGCCGGCGGCCGCTGCCCTGACCAGACGAGGTCGGCATAGCAATCGTCCTCGAAGATGGGCACGCCATACTCGGTCGCGAGCCGAACCAGTTCGGCGCGGCGGCTCTCCGGCATGATGCTGCCGGTCGGGTTTTGCACCGTCGGAATGGTGTAGATGTATTTCGGACGGATGCCGCGGCTCTTCAGGTCGGCCAGCGTCGCGGCCAACACGTCCATGCGCATGCCGTCCGCATCGAGCGGAATGCCGACCACGTTGACGCCAAGCCGCGCCAGACGGGTCAGTGAGCCCTGATAGCTGTCCTGCTCGAAAATCACGGTGTCGCCGCGCGTCAGCAGCGTCGCGTTGACGAGGTCGAGTGCCTGCAGCGAGCCGGAGACGATCATGAGATCATCGACCGTGCAGTTGATGCCGGCATCGCGCTTCAGCTTCGTCACCAGGAATTCGCGCAGGGGCAAATAGCCCTGCGGACCGTGCGCCAGCCCGTAGGTCGCCAGCGACCGGCCTTCCTTTTGCAGGGCGGAATTGGTCGCCTCGATCAGGCCGTCGAGCGGCACCTGCTCGGAATCGTTATTGCCGCCGACAAAGCTGTATTTGGCAAGGCCCGTCCAGCGCGCAGAAGGGGCCGGCAGCCCTGCGGGAAACAGGGGCGCGAAATCGAAGCTGGACGTCATGGGGCGTTCCTCGTTTCTGTTCTTGTTGAGCCAGCCGGCGTTGCGTCGGCCTGCCTTATTTCTTGCCGGCCGTCCGGGTCGAACGGCCTTACTTCTTGGTAGCCGTCCGGGTCGGACGGCCCTGGCTGATGAAAGCGTAATGCGCATTGGCGACGCCGCCAACCATCAGGGCCTCGACCACGGGCTCGGCGATCTCGCCGGTGGCGGCCCAGTCGACCAGGAAATTGGCCCCGGTCCCGCCGCGCACGTCGTCGGTCGGAATGAAGATCGAGATCGTGGCCAGCGGCTTCAGGGCCACCTGACCCTTCAGGTAGGTGTCGACCTGCTTGCCTGCGGTGTCGAAATAGGCGATGCGTTTGATCACCAGCGGCTGGGTCTCGGAGGCGTTGTGAACACTCAAGGTCACCGAGAAGTCGACGCGCAGCTTGCCCTGGCTCATCGCGACGCTCGAATAGGCGGGCACGTAGAACCCGCCGGAGACGCCGAGTTCTTCCTTCGGCATTGCGGTGAGGGAATCGGCAAAGTTCTGTTCGATATTGACCATGGATTGTGCGGCGGCGGGCAGGGCTAAGGCGAAGGGGCATAGCAGCATTGCTGCGAACAGCCCTTTTCGCATGTGACGAATTGCTCGCTTGCCGCGCCGCAACCCGTCTCTAGGGTGCGGCAAAACGGACCAATTTGGCATGCACGAGCTCATTCGCGACATCACTCTCTGTATTCTGTTTGCCTGGATGCTGGGCCTGCTCGCCCATTTCTCCCGGCAGCCACTGATCCTGGCCTATCTTATCGCCGGCTTTTGCATAGGTCCATTCGGCGCGGGCTGGGTCCACTCGCAGGAATCGATTAGCGTCATCTCCGAGCTCGGACTGATCTTCATGCTGTTCATGATCGGTCTGGAGATCGACCTGAAGAAGATCGTGCGGGCGGGAAAGGTGATCCTGTTCGCGGCGGGCGGCCAGCTGCTCGGCGGCTGCCTGCTCGGGGTCCTGTTCTTCGTCGGCATCGGCCTGTCGCTCGGCGGGGGGCACTTCGATGCGGTCTATCTCTGCGTCGCGTGCGCGCTGTCGAGTACCGTGATCATCGTCAAGGTGCTTTACGAGAAGCGCGAGCTCGACACGCTGCCGGGGCGTATCACGCTCGGCGTGCTGGTGCTTCAGGACATCTTCGCCATCCTGTTCCTGGCGGTGCAGCCAAGCCTTGCCAATCTGCAAGCCAGCGTCATCCTGCTCTCGATCGGCCGCGTCGCGGTGCTGGTCACCGCCGCGCTGCTGGTCAGCCGCTACGTGCTGCCGCGGCTGTTCCATCAGATCGCCCGGCGGCCCGAGCTGATCCTGCTCGGGGCGCTGGCCTGGTGTTTCCTCGTCGCCGAGACCGCCGAGCGGCTGTCGCTGTCGCGCGAGATGGGCGCCCTGATCGCCGGCGTCTCGCTCTCGACCTTTCCCTACGCGCTCGACGTCACCGCCAAGGTCACCACGCTCCGCGACTTCTTCATTACCCTGTTCTTCGTCGCGCTCGGCATGACCATTCCCATCCCCGGCCTCTCCGTGATCGGGCTGGCGCTGATGATCGCGGCCTTCACGGTCGTGAGCCGCCTCGTCACCACCTTCACACCGCTCTATCTGATGAAGCAGGGCCTGCGCGCCAGCCTGTTGCCGGCGCTGAACCTCGCGCAGATTTCCGAGTTCTCATTGGTGGTGATCCAGACCGGCGTCGCCGATCACCATATCGCGGCGCAGACGGCGAACGCGGCCTCCTTCGCCTTCGTGGTGCTCGCCGTGCTCTCGACCTTCGCGATGAGCCGCAGCGACGAGATCACCCGCTGGGCGATCGGCCCCTTGAAGCGGATCGGCCTGCGCGACCTCGACCATGGCAATGGCCATGCCGAGGAGGGGCAGGAGGGCGGCCATGGCGAGGCCCGCCGGATCGTCATCCTCGGCTTTTTCCGTGCGGCGAGCGCGCTGCTGGCCGAGATCGAGCGGCAGACGCCGGTGCTGCTCGAGCAGATCACCGTGGTCGACTTCAACCCCAATGTGTACCAGACCCTGATTTCGCGCGGCTTGCACGTGATCTACGGCGACATCAGCAATGTCGACACCCTGCTCCATGCCGGCATCGCCAAGTCCGAGATGATCATCCTCAGCGTGCCGGATTCGCTGCTGAAAGGCGCCACCAACGAGAAGCTGGTCCGCCACGTCCGCGCGCTCAATCCAACCGCCCTGATCGTAGCCACGGCCGATCTCTTGGCCGACGTCGGCGCGCTCTACGAGGCCGGCGCCAGCTACGTCACCGTGACCCGGCTCAGCGATGCCCACGAGCTGTTCACGGTGATCGAAGCCGCCCAGGCCGGCCTTCTGGCCGACAAGCGCGCCGAGCTCGATCAGCGGCTCGGCGAACGGCGCGAAGTGCTGCCTTGAGGGCGCCCGGCCGCCTTCCTCTCCGGCTGTCTGCGCCTATATCCCTGGCATCTTCGGTGCAAGCCTGCCGTTGCCCGGAATATGCGGTTGCGTCCAGGACACTAGCGCCCCGGCCCAAGTCCGGCTAAGCCTCCGGGCCATAACCGATAGAGATTGGGACATGCCCGATAGCGTTCAGGAAGTCTTGCAGGCCTTTGCCCGTGGTGAGCTCGTGGTCGTCACCGACGACGAGGACCGCGAGGGCGAGGGCGATCTGATCGTCGCCGCCTCGCTCTGCACCGCCGAGAAGATGGCGTTCATCATCCGCCACACCTCCGGCATTGTCTGCGCCCCCGTGACCACCGAGGATGCGCGCCGGCTGCGCCTCGATCCGATGGTGGCTCACAACGATTCCGCGCACACCACCGCGTTCACGGTGTCGATCGACTACAAGCCCGATGGCGGCACCGGCATTTCCGCCGAGGAGCGCGCCTCGTGCTGCCGCGCGCTGTCCAATCCCAATGTCGGCGCCAACGATTTTGCCCGGCCCGGCCACATCTTCCCGCTGATCGCCAAGGATGGCGGCGTGCTGCTGCGCTCCGGCCATACCGAGGCCGCCGTCGATCTCTGCAAGCTCTCCGGGCTGCCGCCGGTCGGCGTCATCAGCGAATTGATGAACGACGACGGCAGCGTGATGAAGGGCGAGCAGGTCTCCCGCTTCGCTGCCCAGCACAAGCTCAAGCATGTGACCATCGCGGACATGATCGCCTACCGCCAGGCGCGCGAGAAGCTGATCGAGCGGGTGGCGACCTTCGTCACCGAAAGCCCGATCGGACCCTTGCAAGGCTATGCCTACCGTTCGCCGTTCGATTCCATTGCCCACGTCGCTTTCGTCTATAATGGTGTCGGCGACGGCAAGAACGTGCTGACCCGCTTTCACAAGCCGAACATCGTCAAGGACATCTTCACTGGGCACAAGCGCATGGCGGCTGTGCTCGAGCATTTCAAGAAATCCGGCCGTGGGGTGCTGGTTTACTTGCGCGACGGCGCGGCCGGCGTCCCCGTGGCGGCGCTGCCGGACGAGTCGGCGACGGAGGCCGACCGCAACCGCCAGTGGCGCGAAGTCGGCGTCGGCGCGCAGATATTGCGCGACCTCGGCGTCACCTCGATCCGGCATCTCACCTCGTCGGTCCACGACTACAAAGGCTTGTCGGGCTTCGGAATCGAGATCGTCGCCAACGAGCAGCTTGAAAGCTGACACGCGGTCTCATTCCGGGACGGCGCTGAAAGTGCCGGACCCGGAAGGTGAAGAGGCGAGGAGATTCCGGGTTCGAGGCTCCGGGCCGCACTTCCGCGGTCCCGTTGCGTGCCCCGGAATGACCGAACCAGGATGCAATTGCACTTGTTGTCGCGGCGCTTTACTTTGTCGGGCAAATTTTGACGGAACCAGACGAAAGGACGTTTCATGAGCGTGCGCCCTCAGGCCAAGGACAAGCCGGCTGCGACTTCTTTCCAGTGGGACGATCCGTTCCTGCTCGACGAGCAGCTGACCGAAGACGAGCGTATGGTGCGCGACACCGCCCGCGCCTACGCCCAGGACAAGCTGCTGCCGCGCGTCGCTAAGGCGTATCTCGAGGAGAAGACCGACCGCGAGATATTCAACGAGATGGGTGAGCTCGGCCTGATCGGCATCACGCTGCCGGAAGAATATGGCTGCGCCAATGCGAGCTACGTCGCCTATGGCCTCGTCGCGCGCGAGATCGAGCGGGTCGATTCCGGCTATCGCTCGATGAACTCGGTGCAGTCCTCGCTGGTGATGTACCCGATCTACGCCTATGGCGACGAGAACCAGCGCAAGAAGTACCTGCCGAAGCTCGCCAGCGGCGAGTGGGTCGGCTGCTTCGGCCTGACCGAGCCCGATGCCGGCTCCGACCCGGCCGGCATGAAGACCCGCGCCGAGAAGGTCTCGGACGGCTATCGCCTCACCGGCAGCAAGATGTGGATCTCGAACGCGCCGATCGCCGACGTGTTCGTGGTCTGGGCCAAGTCGGCCGCGCATGACAACCAGATCCGCGGCTTCGTGCTGGAGAAGGGCATGAAGGGCCTGTCGGCGCCGAAGATCGGCGGCAAGCTCTCACTTCGTGCCTCCATCACCGGCGAGATCGTGATGGACGGCGTCGTGGTTCCCGAAGACGCGCTGCTGCCCAACGTCTCGGGCCTGAAGGGGCCGTTCGGCTGCCTCAACCGCGCTCGCTACGGCATCTCCTGGGGCGCGCTTGGCGCGGCCGAGGACTGCATGCATCGCGCGCGCCAGTACACGCTCGACCGCAAGCAGTTCGGCAAGCCGCTGGCCGCGACCCAGCTGGTGCAGAAGAAGCTCGCGGACATGGAGACCGAGATCGCACTCGGCCTGCAGGGCTCGCTTCGCGTCGGCCGCTTGATGGACGAGGGCAAGTTCGCGCCCGAGATGATCTCGATCATGAAGCGCAACAATTGCGGCAAGGCCCTCGACATTGCCCGTGTCGCCCGCGACATGCACGGCGGCAACGGCATCTCGATCGAGTACCATGTGATGCGCCACGTCCATAACCTCGAGACCGTCAACACCTACGAGGGCACCCACGACGTCCACGCCCTGATCCTGGGCCGCGCCATCACGGGCATTCAGGCGTTTTTCTGAGGAAGCGCGTCGGCGTGGAATTGCGTCATGGCCGGGCAAAAGCGCGAAGCTCGTCTTCGCGCTAGATGTCCCGGCCATCCACGTCTTGGGCGCGAAGAACGTGGATGCCCGGCACAAGGCCGGGCATGACGAAGTCAGCTAGGTATGAGCAAGCCATGTCCGACAATGACGATGTCCCGTTCAACCGCAACTTTCCGTTGAAAGCCGGCATCGTCGAGGAAGCCCGACCCGGCGTGCGCCGCGTGCTCTGTAACAATCCGAGCCCGTTCACCTTCACCGGCACGGTCAGCTACATCGTCGGCAACGGCAACGTCGCGATCATCGATCCCGGTCCGGACGATGCGGCGCATGCGGCTGCGCTGCTCGATGCCGTGCGCGGCGAGACGGTGAGCCATATCTTCGTCACCCACACCCATCGCGACCATTCGCCGAACACCGCGCGGATCAAGCAGGCGACAGGGGCGCGGGTCTATGCCGAAGGCCCGCACCGGGCCTCGCGCCCACGTTTCGAGAGCGAGAAGCACAATCCGGAATCCGGCGCCGACCGCGATTTTGCACCGGACGTCAGCCTCGCACATGGTGACGTCGTCGAAGGCGATGGCTGGCGGCTCGAGGCCGTGGCGACGCCGGGGCACACCGCCAATCATCTGGCATTCGCCTGGCCGGAGCGAAAGTTCAACTTCGTCGGCGATCACGTGATGGGCTGGTCCACCTCGATCGTGGCGCCGCCCGACGGCTCGATGATCGACTACATGGACTCGCTCGATCGGCTCGCCGCGCGCGAGGAAGACCTCTATTTCTCCGGCCACGGTCCCGAGATTCCGGACGGCCAACGCTTCGTGCGCTTCCTGATCCGTCACCGCAAGGCGCGTGAGGCCTCGATCCTGCACCGCCTCGCCAAGGGCGAGACCGACATCCCGACCATGGTCCGCGCGATCTATATCGGCATCGACCCCAGGCTCACGACGGCGGCCGGTTATTCGGTGCTGGCGCACCTGGAAGACCTGGTCGCCCGCGGCGTGGTCGCGACCGAGGGCGATCCGGTGATCGGCGGGACGTACAGGATGGCTTAGGGGCGAATGGCGAATAGGGAGTAGCGTATAGCAAAGGTGGCTTCCATTCGCTATTCGCCACTCGCCATTCGCTACTTCTTCACCGTCTTCGCCGGCGCCTTCGGCGGCGCGACGGGCGTCTTCTTCACCGGCTTGAGCGCGTCGGCGTCGGCCGCGGTGTTGAGATCGTCGATGAATTTCTTGACGCGCGCGGCGTTGCTGCCGAGATCGCTGTCGAAATTGCGCGAGGCCGAGCGGATATCGACGCGGGAATCATCGCCATCCGCCACGAACCTTATCGAAATGTCCTCGCGAAAACCCATGATTGGCGTGCGCGCCACCGCCTCGATGCGGCCGATGCGGCGCGGTGGCTGCGGTGCGCGCTCGTCGATGACGATCCATTTGCGCTTGTTGACGAGCTGCAGCGCGATTGCATAGGCGCGGTCGACGGAGATCTCGAGCTCGACCGGCTCGATATCAGGGTAATAGTGGCGCTGCTGCTCCGCCGAATAGAGGCCGGCATAGACCGCGGTGTTGGTGCCCTCGCCAGTGCGCAGGCGCGCCAGCGCCTCGAAACGCGGCGGATCGATCGGGTCGGTGGTGATGTCGTGGATCGCGGGCAGCTTGCGATATTGCAGGCCGAGATAGGCGGGGTAGGCGAGGATCGCCCCGTCGATCAACAAGGCGAGCAGGATGCGCGCCATGCCGCGCGAGCCGTTCTGCCAGATCGCGGCGAAGCCGGCGAGCCCGAACAGGATCGAGAGGCCGGCGATCGCGAGGCCGCCGAGGAAGGTCGCAAGCGCCGGCTTCGGCTCCAGGAAATCGAAACGGACGATGATGACCGACACCACCACCGCCACCACCGCGAACACGGCCAGATTGCGCGCCCAGCTCGCGAGGCTGGACACGGGCTCCGACTGATAGGGAGCGGAAAACCTGCGGGCCATCGAGTGAGCTCTGCCGGAGTTTTGGAGCGATGCCGGCCGATTTGGCGCGACGATGGGTCGTTGAGACCACGGCGCGGGAGCAAATTCAAGGGAGACGGGCCGTTACTGCCCGCCATTCCGGGGCGATGCGAAGCATCGAACCCGGAATCTCGAGCTTCCGGGTCTGGTCCTTCGGACCATCCCGGAATGACGGTGTGTGCTTAGGCTTTACGCCGCCGCGTTCGGGAAGCGGTAATCCTTGAACTGGTCGCGCAGCGCCGTCTTCAGGATCTTGCCTGTGGCGGTATGCGGAATACCCTCGACGAAGGCGACGTCGTCGGGCATCCACCATTTGGCGATCTTGCCGTCCATATATTTCAGGATGTCCTCGCGCGTGGCCTGCTGGCCCTGCTTGAGCTGCACGATCAGGAGCGGCCGCTCGTCCCATTTGGGGTGGAAGACGCCGATCACGGCAGCTTCCGCCACCGCCGGATGGCCAACCGCGAGATTTTCGAGGTCGATCGAGGAGATCCACTCGCCGCCGGACTTGATCACGTCCTTGGAGCGGTCGGTGATCCGCATGTAGCCGTCCTCGTCGATGGTGGAGACGTCGCCGGTGTCGAAGAAGCCCTCTTCGTCGAGGATGTCAGTATCCACCCGGTAATAGGCCCTGGCGACGGCGGGGCCGGCCACCTTGAGGCGGCCGAAGGTCTTGCCGTCCCAGGGTAGCTCCTTGCCGGCATCGTCGGTGATCTTCATCTCGACCGCGAAGGGCGCATAGCCCTGCATCTGCAGCACGTCGAGCCGCGCATCGCCGGTTGCGTCGGCAAACGGCGGCTTCAGCGCAGCAACCGTGCCGATCGGGCTCATCTCGGTCATGCCCCAGGCGTGGCGGACATTCGAGCCCATGTCGAGAAAGGCCTTGATCATCGAGCGCGGCATCGCCGAGCCGCCGCAGATCACCATCTTGAGGTTCGGCAGCTTCAGATTATTGGCGGCCATGTGCTGGAGCAGCATCAGCCACACCGTCGGCACGCCGGCAGTGTGCGTCACCTTTTCGGTCGCGAGCAGCTCATACACCGAGGCGCCGTCGAGCTTGGCGCCGGGCATGACCAGCTTGGTGCCCTGCGAAGGGGCGGAGAAGGCGATGCCCCAGCTGTTGGCATGGAACAGCGGAACCACCGGCAGCATTGTCTCGGACGCACTCGTGCCGAGGGCGTCGACATTGTTGGCCATCAGCGCGTGCAGCACGTTGGAGCGATGCGAATACAGCACACCTTTCGGGTCGCCCGTCGTGCCCGACGTGTAGCACATCGCGGCTGCCGTGTTCTCGTCAAAGTCCTTCCATTTGAATTCGCCGTCGGCCTCGGCAATCCAGTCCTCGTAGGCGACCACATTCTTCAGCGTCGTCTGCGGCATGTGCGCCTTGTCGGTCAGCACGACGTAGCGCTCCACGCTTGTCAGCTTGTCGGCGATCTTCTCCAGGACCGGTACGAAGGTGATGTCGGTCATCACGATGCGGTCCTGCGCATGGTTGATGATCCAGGCGATCTGCTCGGGGAAAAGGCGGGGATTGACGGTATGGCAGATGGCGCCGATCCCCATGATGCCGTACCACACCTCGAGATGGCGCCAGGTGTTCCAGGCAATCGTTGCGACACGGTCGCCGAGCTTGATGCCGTCGCGCTCCAGCATCTGCGAGACCTTGAGCGCGCGCTTGTGGATCTCGGCGTAATTGGTGCGGTGAATCGGTCCCTCGACCGAGCGTGTGACCACCTCCTGCTTGCCATGAATCCTGGCGGCGTGTTCGATGATCCGGTGGCAGAGCAGGGGCCAATCTTGCATCAAACCAAGCATTTAGACGTTCCTCCGAGAATTCGCTGGGCGCGTTGTCGCTCTCAGCGTTGGGCCAAAGAATTGCCATGAGTTTTAGCCTGCCGGACTTTCGCCGCAAATGGTCTTGTCGCGGCTATATGTCCGCTGGCGCGGCAATGGTTACCGCTGCGCTCGGGCTATCGCTCGTGCTCGCCGAGAGGGCAGAGGCGCGAAAACGTGCTTCCCCGCTGGATATCTTCGGTATCGCCGCACCACGGCCGCGCGGAGCGGTTCATTCCGGCAAGATCCCGCTGCCGAGACCGCGCCCCGAGGAGGCGCCCAAAGCATCGGACGAGGCTCCGCCCGAAGCTGACGCCAAGCCTTCTCCGGACAAGCCTGGCGCCGACAAGTCTGCCGAGGTTGCGCAGCCACCCCAGAAGCCGCTCTCGGCCTGCCGTCTCGCGCTGACCGAGGAGATCGCGATCGCGCCCTCAATTCCGGATATCCGCGGCCCCGGCGCCTGTGGCGGCGAGGATCTGGTGCGGCTGGAAGCCGTCGTGCTGCCGGACAAGCGTAAGGTGACGGTCAAGCCGGCGGCGATTCTCCGCTGCACCATGGCGTCCGCGATCGCCGATTGGCTGCGCAAGGACATGGTGCCGCTGGCCACCAGCCTCGGCTCGACCATTGGCGAACTCGATAATTTCGATTCGTTCGAGTGCCGCGGCCGCAACCGCGTCGTCGGCGCGATGCTGTCGGAGCACGGCAAGGCCAATGCAATCGACGTCCGCGCCATCAAGCTGGCCAACGGGCAATCGATCGGCCTTACCGACCGCACCATGTCGCGCGAGGTGCGTGAGCGCGTGCTGCACTCGGTCTGCGCGCGGTTTTCCACCGTGCTCGGCCCGGGTTCGGACTGGTACCACGAGGACCATATCCATCTCGACTTGGCGCAGCGCCGCAACGACTACCGGATCTGCCAGTGGAACGTCTGGGATCCGCTGCCACAGGTCGCTCCGCTGCTGCCGGCGGAACGCCCCGAGGAGGCGCCGTCGCGCGAGGTCGCGGCCAAACCCGAGGCAAAGGGCGGAACTGACGACGAGGCGGCGGAGAAGGCTCCAGCAACTGCGGAAAAGCCGGCGGCCGATGGCGGCAAGTCCCAGCCGCACAAGCCGGCAACAAAAAAGCGCCGGTGAAACCGGCGCTTTTGGATCTCGGGGATCTTGGAGGCGATCAGTAGCTGCCAGCCTGGCCGGTTTGGCTGCCGCCGAGCGCAAGCCGCGAATTGTAGGGCGAGTCGCCATGCTTCGGCTCCAGCACCACGACGAGGGTGCCGACCTTGACGCGATCATAGAGATCGATCGCGTCCTCGTTGGTCAGGCGGATGCAGCCCGACGAGATCGAGGCGCCGATATATTCCGGCTGGTTGGTGCCGTGGATGCGGAACAACGTGTCTTTGCCGCCGGAATAGAGGTAAATCGCGCGAGAACCCATCGGATTGTCCGGGCCGGGTGCCACATAGGTCGGCACGCCCAGGCGCGAAATTTCGCCGGGGGTGGGGTGCCAGGCCGGCCACTCGGTCTTGCTGCCGACCTTGGCGATGCCGGACCAGGCCATGGCCTCTTCGCCGACGGTGATGCCGTAGCGGATCGCCTTGCCACCCTCCAGCACGTAATAGAGGTAATGGTTGTCGGAATCGACCACGATCGAGCCCGGCGATTCCTTGCGATGGTACTGGACGATGGCGCGGCGGAACGGCTCTGCGACCGGAGTATTCTCGTACCTGACCTTGGCGAGCAGGTCCTTGTCCTTCGGCTTGAAGGCCTTGGTGTCGGTCGCCTCGTAATGCGTGGCCTGCATGCAGCCCGACAGCATCAGGCCGGCGGCCAGGATTACCAACTTAATTTTCAGCGACGACATGATTTGGTTCCAATCAAAGCAATACCGTGCGGAAGGCCTGAGCTTACCGCCCAAGTTCCTCGACTCCGTTAATCCCATTATCGTTGAAATCTGCCACAATTCCAGCACTGAAGGCCTTATCCCGCGCTGCGAGACCCAACCTGTGGCTTTTTTGCCGCAAAATTTGCGGGTGTGTGGGAGTTTTGGGGCCGTCAGCCGCGGACTGTCGATTCCATGCCACAGTTGAGACACGACCCCGCCACAAATGCCAACGCTTCGTTAATGCGGTTGTCATCGTGAACTTGTCAGAATCGCGCTAAGGGCTGTCATTCTGACGCAGGTTCGCTGGAGTTGTGCATGTTTTCGGTGTTTGTTCCCTCCGAGTCCACCCTCAAGAAGGCCGTCGTCGAGGACCTCACGGTGCTCCCGGAGAGCGCGGTCTGGATCGATCTCGTCAATCCGAGCGCAGCAGAGGACAAGGCGGTGGAGCGGCTCGCGGGCATCGCCATCCCGACCCGGGAAGACATGCAGGAGATCGAGATCTCCAGCCGCCTCTATATGGAGAATGGCGCGCGCTACATGACCGCGACCCTGATGTGCCACTCCGATACCGACATGCCCCGGACCACGGCGGTGACCTTCATCCTCGGCGACCACCGCCTCGTGACGGTGCGCTACGATCTGCCCAAGCCTTTCGCCCTGGTCGAGGCCAAGCTCGCCCGCTCCTGCACGCCCGCGATCACGGGCGAGATGGTGCTGATGGAACTGCTGGACGCCGTGATCGACCGCTGTGCCGACATCCTGGAGCGATGCGGCGCCGAGATCGACCAGGTCAGCCACGACATCTTCGAGCCCGAGAGCGAGCGCCACGGGCAGGCCAAGCGATATTCCCAAATCCTGATCTCGATCGGCCGCAAGGGCGATCTGACCTCGAAGGTTCGCGAGAGCCTGGTGTCGATCGGCCGCGTCGTCACCTTCCTCTCGGCGGTGGTCGAGGGCATCAAATGGTCGAAGGACATGCGCGAGCAGCTCAAGACCATGCAGCGCGACGTCGCCTCATTGACCGACCACGCCTCCTATCTCTCCAGCAAGATCACCTTCGTGCTCGATGCCATGCTCGGCGTCGTCAATCTCGAGCAGAACAACATCATCAAGCTGTTCTCGGTCATGGCCGTTGTCCTGATGCCGCCGACCCTGATCGCCTCGATCTACGGCATGAACTTCAAGGTGATGCCGGAACTCGAATGGGTGCACGGCTATCCGATGGCGCTGGTGATGATGCTGATCGCCGCGATCGTCCCGTACTGGATCTTCAAGTGGAAGAAGTGGCTGTAATACTACCGAGACCTTACACCGTTCGCAGAGACATCACACTTGGTGTCGCAGAATAGATCGGGATTGAGGCCGCGCCGTGATGTGTTCGCCGTGCCCCAATTCCTCCGGTAAAATTTGAGCGGTGGGCTGAACGTTTGCGCGAAACTTGTCTGCGATAAGCAGTGCGTAGCCGCGAGGAATAACCATGGTTGAAAAACACATAACGTCGCCCCGCAACGTCATCGACCTGGCGAACTATCGTCACGTCCTGGCGAGCGGCAAGGCGTCGTCGATGTCGGCACGCATGTGCCGGCACTGTGGTGCTCCGCTGCTCGACGGTGAGAACGACGACGACTGCTCGACTGCATTCAGCACGGCCGCTCCGCGGCCGCGCGACCGGTCACGTCGGATTCGAATCGATTGAGGAACGGAAGGCGAGGGCGATCCAGGTCTTGCGGCGGCGTTGTCTGGATCGCCTTGCTTCCTTTCTTTTCAGGACAATCACTGTGACGTCCGATTGGCGGCTGTGCTAGAGAGCGATTGAACCCCAATCCGGTCAAAACAGAGCCTGTGTCGCGCTCTGTCAATCCACGCACGCGAAAATATTCCACTTTACCGAAATTCGGTTTCGGCGTATGTGTCGCTTATCCCGGCTCATCCAAGAGGGGCGACGATGTGTCGTCACTGTCGTGAGCCGGGCTTGCGGTGGACGCGGCAGCGTCGGCACGAGAGGTGCGGGCAGGGCGGGTAGTCCCTGTGAGCTCGTAACCCGCGTGCGGACGAGCGGCGCTGCTAGGCTTCGTCTCGTCTGTAAGTTTCCGGCTTTGTCGACAGGGCTGGGAAAACTGCGGCGAAATGGCGAGCCGTGCGTACGGCAAAACCGTGTGGTCCCGGCCGTCGTTGCTACGGTCAAGTCCTTCGGAGGTGCGAGCGAGCCCAACCGGGCAGACTGCATCATCAATTCGCGGGGCGAGGGAGGCCAGAAGGAAAGTTCGGCTCCCGGGAGAGCACGGCATAAGCCGTCCGACCACTGCGCAGGGAAGGTCGAGTAATCGGCCACACCTGTATGCTGCTGTGCGGTTCTCCTGCGTGTGCCTATAGCGCAGCAGACCGCGGGTGCGAGCTGAGCACCCGGCCTTCCCTGCGCCCTCTTGGATTAAGAGGGGGAGAGATGAAGCAAAGCTCGGGCGAAATCAGCCGCGAGGACAAAAAGGCGTGCCTGCAAGTGAGCTGCCTGCAACATTTCGATCTCGTAGGGTGGGCAAAGCGCAGCGTGCCCACGCCTTGTTGCTCATGGAGGGAGATCGTGGGCACGGCGCTGTGCGCCTTTGCCCACCCTACGGCACTGCCGCTGGGATGTGCACTGGAGCATCGCAATGACGACGTGGAGAGAGCGCCACACTGCGCTCTCGTGCCCCGGACGCAGCGCAGCGTTATCCCGGCGATGCGAGGCCGCGTCCGGGACACGAGAGAGACGCCTTTGCTCCATCCCGGCCGCGCAATGACGCGAATGGCCTACACGTGCTGGCCGCCGTTGATGTGGATCTCGGCGCCGTTGACGTAGGAGCTGGTGTCCGTGCACAGCACGTAGATGATCTTGGCGACCTCGTCGGGCGTGCCGAGGCGGTGCAGCGGGATCTGCTGGTCGACAATCTTGTCGGTGCCCGGCGACAGGATCGAGGTGTCGATCTCGCCCGGTGCGATCGCGTTGACGCGGACGCCGACGCGTCCGAAATCGGACGCCATCTCGCGCGTCAGCGAGGCGAGCGCGGCCTTCGACGTCGCATAGGCGGCGCCCGCGAAGGGGTGCACGCGCGAGCCCGCGATCGAGGTGACGTTCACGACCGAGCCCTTGGCCGCCTTCAATTCCTCGATCAGCCCGCGCGCCATCATGATCGGCGCGAAGAAGTTGACGTGAAACACGTGCGTCCAGGTGTCGAGATCGGTGTCGATCGAGCCGAGGCGCGAGCCGCCGGGGCCCTTCGGCGAGATCGCGGCGTTGTTGACCAGCGCATGCAGCATGCCGCCTTCGAGGCGTTCGCGGATGTCGGAGATAGCGCGTGTCGTGTCCGCGGGATTGCTGAGATCGACCTGGATGTGGTCCTCAGGGCCGGCATCCCACGGACAATCCTCCGGGAACGGATGTCGCGAGCAGGTGATGACGCGCCACCCCGCCGAGGAGAAGCGGATCACGGTGGCGTGGCCGATACCGCGGCTTGCTCCGGTCAGGAGCAGCGTGCGGCGCGGCGCATTGGACGAATGCGGCATGGACATCTTTCAGGTCGGCCCAAAGCTCAAGGATACATCCGCGTCTTGGACCACGGTTGGCCGGCCGCGTCACGGCGAAATTCGATGCGGTCGTGCAAGCGGAACGGGCGGTCGTGCCAGAACTCGATACGCGAAGGCGTGATGCGCCAGCCGCTCCAGCCCGGGGGCCGCGGCACCTCGCCGATGACGTATCTGGCCGCGACCTTGGCGATGGCCTGCTCGAAGGCGAAGCGGCTTTCCAGCTCCTGCGACTGCTTGCTCGCCCAGGCGCCGATCTGCGCCTGCTTGGGCCGGGTGGCGAAATAGGCGTCGGCCTCGGCCTCCGTCACCGGCGTCACGTTGCCGCGGATGCGGACCTGACGGCGCAGCGACTTCCAGTGAAAAAGTAACGCTGCCTTAGGGTTTGCGGCGAGTTCGCGTCCCTTTTGGCTCGCGATGTGGCTGTAGAAGACAAAACCCTCGGTATCGAAGCCTTTCATCAGCACCATGCGCACATCAGGCAGCCCGTCGGGGTCGACGGTTGCGAGCGCCATGGCGTTCGGATCGTTCGGCTCGCTCTTGATCGCCTCGTTCAGCCAGGTCTCGAACAGCGCAAAAGGCTCGTCGGCGGCGGTGAAATCACCGGATGTTAAGGGTGTCTGGTGTTTCATCGAGGTCGTGTCGGTCATGTCTGGAGTCCGAGTTGCGTCCCGCGGCCCAAAACGCGTTGTTGTCCGCTACCGCCCTATATAGGGCATGGGGACGCGTTGGCCTATCGGCGATCCGGCCGTCCGGCTTTGTCATGACGATCATGCTCGTCGCGCTCGGGACCGGGGGATGCAGCTTTTCCCGCAACGACAAGAATGCCTACGCCAAGGCCGACGACAACGACCTCACCGGCTCGATCGCGCGACCGGCGAAGGACGCCCCGCCGACCGAGACCGATCTCGCCTTCGCCCGCAACGCCGCCTCCGACGTCCTCAGCAAGGGCGACAAGGATTCCAGCCAGCATTGGGAGAATCCGGAGACCGGGGCGCGCGGCTCGGTGACGCCGATCGCGCAGTCCTATGCCGCCGAGGACGGCCGCAAATGCCGCGATTTCCTGGCGAGCTACGTCAACGGGGCGACCGAAAGCTGGCTCCAGGGCGCCGGCTGCCAAAGCACCCGTGGCCGTTGGGAGATTCATACGCTAAAGCCGTGGCGGAGCTAGGAATCGGCGCACGCCCCTAGTTGCAAAAATGCCACTCTCTCCCCACATGGTTCGCAGGTGGGGCGGGGAGCCCTTTGAACAATTCGATTTCTTGAAGGAGACGTGACGGATGCGCGACCCCTATGAGGTCTTGGGGGTGCCGCGGAGCGCCAGCGCTGCCGCGATCAAGAGCGCCTATCGCAAGCTTGCCAAGAAGCACCATCCCGACAGCAACAAGGACGACCCGAAAGCCGCCGAGCGCTTCTCCGAGATCAACTCGGCGAACGAGATCATCGGCGACGAGGACAAGCGCAAGCAGTTCGACCGCGGCGAGATCGACGCCGACGGCAAGCCGCGCTTCCAAGGTTTTCCGGGCGGCGGCGGGCCGCGCGGGC
>NZ_JALBGZ010000379.1:0-6196 GCF_023006515.1 Bradyrhizobium sp. PRIMUS42 | reverse complement strand
CGCCGGATGTCGGCAAGGCCGAGATCACGGCGAAGCTCTGCACCGGGGCTGGGGTCGCATTGGCGAAAGTCCCGCGACGCGACAAGGCGGCCTATGCCGACGCCCGGCGCTGGCGCTGGGGCGACGCGATCATGTCCGAAAGTTAATTTCGCTGGCCTCTCTTGCCTTGAACTCGAGCGGCTTCCCATTCGACCAAGTCTTACCTCCCCTTTGCGCCGGGCTCTCGCTTCGCGCCAATTTGGTCTACCCTAGCGCCCGCCTTCTTCCCCCTTCAGGAGTTCTCCATGTCGACCGGCTGGATCGTTCTCGGCGTCATCGTCGTCCTCGTGTTCCTGGCGTTCAGCGCCTACAACCGCCTGGTGGCGCTGAGCCAGCGTGTCGGCCAGGCCTTTGCCGATATCGACGTGCAGCTCAAGCAGCGCCACGATCTGATCCCGAACCTGGTGGAGACCGTGAAGGGCTATGCCTCGCATGAGCGCGGCACGCTCGACGACGTCATCAAGGCGCGCAACTCGGCGATGTCGGCGCAGGGGCCGGCGCAGGTGTCCGCGGCTGAGAACCAGCTCTCGGGTGCGCTCGGCCGGCTGATCGCGCTGTCGGAGGCCTATCCGGACCTCAAGGCCAACGCCAATTTCCAGCAGCTCGCATCCGAGCTCTCCGACCTCGAGAACAAGATCGCGGCGAGCCGCCGCTTCTTCAACAACGCGGTCCAGGAATACAACACCGGCATCCAGCAGCTGCCTGCGGCCCTGTTCGCCGGCATGTTCGGCTTCACCAGGAAGGACTTCTTCGATCTCGGCGCCAGCCGCACCGAGGTCGAGGCGACGCCTCAGGTGAAGTTCTGATTTGAGCCGATAGGCCGGCAGGGCATCGCGTCATGGCCGCGTATGGTCTCTACACGCACATCGCCTCGAACAAGTTTCGTTCGATGCTGCTGCTCGCCGGCCTGTTCGCGCTGGTCTACGTGCTGGTCTATGCCGGCGCGCTGGTCGCCGAAGTCGTCATCAACGGCAATGAGACCGTCGTCTATTATCTGAGGCGCGCCCTCCACGATCTGATCGTGGCCGCACCGGTTGCGACGATCGTGGCGGCGGTCTGGATCGTGATCGCCTATTTCTTCCACCAGTCGATGATCGACGCGGTGACCGGCGGCCACGACGTCACCCGGCAGGAAGAGCCGCGGCTCTACAATCTGCTCGAAAACCTCTGCATCTCGCGCGGCATCACCATGCCGAAGCTGAAGATCATGGAGAGCCCGGCGCTGAACGCGTTCGCGACCGGCCTCAATCCGCGGCAATATTCGATCACCGTCACCACCGGTCTCCTCGATGCACTTGATGACAAGGAGATCGAGGCGGTGCTGGGCCACGAGCTGACCCACATCAAGAACGGCGACGTGCAGCTGATGGTCGTCGCCGTCATCATCGCTGGCGTGGTCGGCTTCTTCGGCGAATTGTTCTTCCGCCTGTTCACGAATTTCAACTGGAGCTCCGGCGGGGGATCGTGGTCGTCGGGATCCTCTTCATCCTCGCGATCCTCCTCGTCATCGAGCGACAGCAAGAGCTCCGGCGGCGGTGCGGTGATCGTCATCATCATCGCGGTCGTGCTGATCGTCGTCGCCTGGCTGTTGTCGCAGGTGGTGAAGCTCGCACTATCGCGCTCGCGCGAATATCTTGCCGACGCAGGCTCCGTCGAGCTGACCAAAAATCCGGACGCCATGATCTCGGCGCTGCGCAAGATCGAGAACCGCGGCGAGCTGCCGGGCCGACCTCCGCGGTGATGGAGCTCTGCGTCGACAATCCGCGCGAGGGCTTTGCCGATTTGTTTGCCACTCATCCGTCGGTGCAGTCCCGGGTCGACGCGCTGGTCAAGTTCGCCGGCGGCCATGATTCCGGTCCGTTGCCGCCGCCGGGCTATGAGGAGGAAGAACCAGAAGCGCAAGCCGATCAGCGGGATGCGCCGCCACCGCTGCGGCAGGGGCCTTGGAACGATGCAGGCGGCTCGACCAACCCGCCGCCGGCGCCAGCACCCAGCCCCGCCGGAACCGCAAGCAGCAACCCGATAGGCAATCCCATCGGCAATCCCATGGGACCTTGGGGCCGCCATTGAGCACGTCATTGGACGCCACGCGCGGCAGGTTTGATTGCGATTGGGAAAAACCTCGGGAATTGCCGTAACTGGGGCCTGCGGAATTGAATTCTCCCTTGTTTCTGCCATGTTCGCGCCCAACAGCAGACTTGGGACATCCTTCGGACATCGATTTGGGGCCCGGCCGATTGCGACCTCGCGATCGGGGGCGCGCGTTAGGGGACAGCAATGGCAAAGCCGGCAGTGGTTGTGGTGGGCGCGGACAAGGGCGGGGTCGGCAAGACCACGGTATCGCGCACCCTGCTCGATTATTTTTCCGCCAACAACGTGCCGACGCGCGCCTTCGACACGGAGTCGCCGCGCGGAACCCTGAAGCGCTTCCACCCCGATATCACCGAGATCGTCGACATGACGACCACGTCGGATCAGATGAAGATTTTTGACACGCTCAACGCTGTCAGCCCTTCGGTCACCGTCATCGACGTCCGCGCCGGCCTGCTCTCGCCTGCACTGGCCTCGTTGCGCGACATCGGCTTCCTCGACGCCGCCAAGGCCGGCCAGATCACTTTCGCGGTGTTCCACATCCTGGGCCCCTCGATCGCCTCGCTGGAGGAGATCGCCGAGACCGCGGGCTTCATGACCGGCGCGAAATATTTCCTGGTGAAGAACTTCATCAACGACACCCAGTTCTTCCAGTGGGACCAGGCGACCTATAATTCCTACTTCCACCGTATCAAGGACGCGACCGAGCTGACCATCCCAAAACTCAACGAAATGGCCTATGAGCAGGTCGAGGTGTCCTCCGTCCCGTTCCTGAAATTCGTCGCCAACAAGGGCATCAACGACGATGCCGCGAACTATTCGTTCGTGCTGCGCGGCTATGTCCGGCACTGGCTGGCCAACGTCTGGAGCGAGTTCGACCGCATCCGCCTGACCGACATCGTCGGTTCGAAACCCGCGACCCGCAACAGCGAAAAATAGTTGCGAACCCCGGGCGGATACGGCTGGATTGGGCGGTGAGTTCGCTCAGATAATAGTTCGTGATGCCCGCGACGCCCGTCTACATCATCTGTTCGCCCCGCCCGCAGGTCGGCAAGACCCTGCTGGCGCGGCTATTGAGCGAATTCCTGCTGCTCAAGAACGGCAACGTCGCGGCCTTCGACGTCAATCTGAAGGAGCCGTCGCTGCTCGACTATCTGCCGGGGATCACCGAAACCGCCGACGTGATCGACACCTACGGCAAGATGCAGCTGATGGACCGCGTCATCGTCGATGACGGCCTCGCCAAGGTAATCGACCTCGGCTTCCACGCCTTCGACGAGTTCTTCAAGATGACCGACGAGATCGGCCTGTTGAAGGAGGCAGCGCGCCGCCATGTCGCGCCTCAGATCCTGTTCATCGCCGACACCGACCGCGTCTCACTTCGCGCCCACGAGATGCTGCGCGGACAGATCCCGCGCATGAATCTGATCACGGTGGACAACGAATATGTCGTACGCGGCGAGCTGCCGGCCGCGATGGCGGGCGGCCGGCTGTTCCGCCTGCCCGCGCTGCCGGGCTTCCTCAAGACCTATATCGACCGGCTGAACTTCTCCTTCACCGGCTATCTGCGCCAGGAGAAGGATTCGTCCACCGAGCTGCATCAGTGGACCCGACGCAATTACCTCGCCTTCCGCGAGCTCGAGCTCAGCCTGATCCTGCAGCGGTCTTGAATATTTTACCCGGGTAATATTGACAGAAGACAAGGCGGCCGCTACTGGGATTGCGCAGCAACGTCCCTCAACCAGGCCCGTCACCATGAGCATTGACCGGAAAGCAGCGATCGCCGCCTACAAGGAGCGAAAGACCATCGCGGGCATCTTCGTCGTGCGCTGCGCCGCCTCGGGCGAGGCTTGGGTCGGCCAGGCGCCGAACCTGGAGACGATCCAGAACCGCATCTGGTTCTCGCTACGCCAGGGCAGCCACACGTGCCGCAGCCTCCAGGCCGCCTGGAGCACGCATGGCGAGACGAGCCTCACCTTCGGCGAATGCGAGCGCCTGGACGACGAGGAGAGCGCCTATGTCAGGAACGCGCTTTTGAATGAGCGCATGCTGCATTGGCGGGCGGAGATGAAGGCCGAGATGATCTGACCGCAGCGGCGGTCAGTGCCCCTCGAACGTCATCAGCGTGCGCACCGGCACGTCCATGGCGCGCAGCTTGGCGGCGCCGCCGAGCTCGGGGAGGTCGATGATGAAGCAGGCGGCGACGACGTTGGCGCCGATCTGGCGCAGCAGCTTCACCGCGCCTTCGGCGGTGCCGCCGGTGGCGATGAGATCGTCGACCAGGATGACGCGCTCGCCGGGCTGGATCGCGTCGACATGCATCTCCATCTCGTCGATGCCGTATTCGAGAGAGTAAGCGATGCGCACGGTGGTGTGCGGCAGCTTGCCCTTCTTGCGGATCGGCACGAAGCCGGCCGAAAGCTGGTGCGCCACCGCGCCGCCGATGATGAAGCCCCGCGCCTCCATGCCGGCGACCTTGTCGATCTTGTTGCCGGCCCAGGGATTGACGAGCTCATCCACTGCGCGGCGGAACGCCCGCGCATCCGCCAGCAGGGTCGTGATGTCGCGGAACATGATCCCCGGCTTGGGATAGTCCGGAATGGTGCGGACGCTCGCCTTGATGTCATGGTCGAAGGTCATTGGTGCCTCTCAATCAACGCGCGCATCCAGCCGGAACGCATTCTCGACAATACGTAGTCCCACCTCATTGCCGAGCGACATCAGCGATTCCGGGTGGAATTGCACGCCGGCGATCGGCAGGGTCTTGTGCTCCAGCGCCATGGCGACGCCGTCCTCGGTGCTGGCGGTGACGGACAACACCTCCGGCATGCTGTCGCGCTCGACAAAGAGCGAGTGATAGCGGCCGATGACGATCTCGTTCGGCAGATTGCGCATCAGCCGCCCGCCGCGCACCTGCACCCGCGAGGGCCGGCCGTGGGCGGGATGCGTGAGCTGCCCGAGCTCGCCGCCGAAATATTCACCGATTGCCTGCACGCCGAGGCAGACGCCGAACACAGGCAGCTTCTTCTCCAACGCCGCGTCGATCGTTTTCTTGATGGCAAAGTCCTCAGGCCTGCCGGGCCCCGGCGACAGCACCAGCAAATCCCACCTCTTCCGCTTCAGCATGTCGAGCGCGTGCACATGCCGGACCACGGTGACGTCGGCGCCGACCTGGCGGAAATAATCGGCGAGCATGTGCACGAAACTGTCGTCGTGGTCGATCAGCAGCACTTGCTTGCCCGAGCCGGTCGCATCCGGCGCGAAGGTCGACAGCGGCTTTGGTGGATCGCCGCGCAGTGCCTGGAACAGGGCGGCGGCTTTGACCTGGCACTCGCGATCTTCCGCGGCGGGATCGGAATCGAATAGGCAGGTGGCGCCGACGCGCACTTCGGCCAGACCATCCTTCATGCGGATGGTGCGGATGGTGAGGCCGGTGTTGATGCTGCCGTCGAAATTCACCGCACCGATCGCGCCGGCATACCAGCGGCGCGGCGAGCGCTCGTGATCCTCGACGAACTGCATCGCCCACAGCTTCGGCGCACCGGTGACGGTGACGGCCCAGGCATGGGTGAGGAAGGCATCGAGCGCGTCGAAGCCGGGGCGCAGCATGCCCTCGACGTGATCGACGGTGTGGAACAGTTTTGAGTAGGTCTCGATCTGCCGGCGCGCCAGCACCTTGATGGTGCCGGGAACGCAGACGCGCGCCTTGTCGTTGCGGTCGACGTCGGTGCACATGTTAAGCTCGAACTCGTCCTTCTCCGAGTTCAGGAGCTGGCGGATCTGCTCGGCATCGCCGATCGCATCAAGGCCGCGCGCGATGGTGCCCGAGATCGGGCAGGTCTCGACCCGGCGTCCGTCCGAGCGCACGAACATTTCCGGCGAGGCGGAGACGAGAAACTCTCCCTCACCCAGATTCATCAGCGCGCCGTAGGGCGACGGATTGATGACGCAGAGGCGCTGGAACACTTCGGCCGGCGAGCGGTCGCAGGGCTCGGCGAACAGTTGCCCGGGCACCGCCTCGAACAGATCGCCGCGGGCGAAAGCCGCGCGCGCGGTCTCCACCGTG
>NZ_JALBGZ010000378.1:0-6215 GCF_023006515.1 Bradyrhizobium sp. PRIMUS42 | reverse complement strand
AGCGCCGGCGCGACGAGCGAGCAGCGCTGATCGCCCGCGCGCAAGGCGCACCACGCCATCTTGTCATTCGCGCATTCGCGCGCCGGCATCAACCGGCGCGCACTCGATTTATAGCAATACTAATTCCAAATCTGATGATTGAGGGACCATTGCGTCCTTCTGCACTTCAAGCCCGGGAATGCACTTGTTAGTCGTGCCCGTCAGGAATGATGGGGTCGCGAATGACAACATATCTAAGGACGGCAACGAGATTGATTGGCGGCGCGCTGCCGCTGTTGGCAGGCCTGATCGACGCGGCGCCAGCCGAGGCACAATCATCGTCGCAGGAATTGCCCGCCGTCGTCGTCGAACGGCCGTCGTCGCGACCAAAGGCGGGAACACGTCCGCTCCGCTCGCGGCAGGCCGGGCAGACAACGAACCGACGCCGTCAGCACGCACAGTCGAACGCCAATTCGCCGGCGGCGGGTGGTGGTGGTGCTGCTGCGGAGACCGCGACAGGCCCGGTGCAGGGCTATGTGGCAAGTCGCAGCGGCACCGGCACCAAGACCGACACGCCGCTCCGCGAGACGCCGCAGTCGATCAGCGTCGTGACCGCGGACCGGGTCATCGACCAGGGCGCGACCACCGTGCAGGAAGCGTTGCGCTACGTGCCAGGCGTGTTCGCCGACGCCTACGGCGCGGACTCGCGCGGCGACTATCCGCGCATCCGTGGGCAGGACCCGAACATCTATCTCGACGGCACGCGGATGGTGAACACCTGGAATTTCAATGAATGGCGGCCGGAGCCTTATACGCTGGAGCGCATCGAGGTTCTGCGCGGCCCCTCTTCCGTGCTCTACGGCGACACCTCGACGGCAGGCTTGCTGAACCTGATTTCAAAGCGGCCACGGGCGGAATCCGCCAGCGAGATCGGCGTGCAATATGGCAGCTTCAACCGCAAGCAGGTGCAGCTGGACTCCACGGGCAAGCTGACCAAGGACGGCGAGTGGCTCTATCGCTTCATCGGCGTATTCCGCGACAGCAACATGCAGACGGATTACGTCAAGGACGATCGCATCGTGCTCGCACCGTCGCTGACCTGGCGTCCGACCAACGATACCAGCTGGACCGTGCTCGGCACCTACCAAAAGGACACGACCGGCTCCTCCACCGCGTTTCTGCCGCATGAAGGCACGCTGTTTGCCGGCCCCAACGGCTTGATTCCGATCAACCGCTTCGCCAGCGAGCCGGGCTGGGACCGCTATCGGACCGAGACAGGCGCCGTCTCAAGCCTGTTCGAGCATCGCTTCAACGACGCCCTGACCGTCAGGCAGAACATGCGTTATGTGCACGTCGAGGGCATCTATCACAGCCTCTATCCGGACGTGTACTCCAAGCCGGACAATCCGTTTCTGGATCCCGGACGGCGCACGGTGGCGCGCTACGTTTCGGCGCGCGACAGCGTCAAGGACAACTTCACCTCGGATACCAATGCCGAACTGAAATTCGCAACCGGCGCCGTCCAGCACAAGGCGCTGTTCGGGATCGATTACCGCGGCTACAGGGAGCGCGCCTCGTCCGGCGGAGGCTATGATGCGACGCCGTTCGATCTCTACGCGCCCGTTTACACCGGCGTCACGTCGCCGGACATGTCGGCCGAGCCCGACCTCCGCCAGCGCCAGCTCGGGCTCTACGCCCAGGACCAGTTGCGGCTCGGCCCCTGGCTCGCGGTGCTCGGCCTGCGCCACGACTACGTCACCAGCGACACCCAGGGGACGTCGGGCGAGCATTACCGGGCGACCACCGGCCGCGCGGCACTGATGTACGAGTTGCCGTTCGGCGTCACGCCCTACGTGACCTATGCGCAGTCGTTCAACCCGGTGTTCGGCAGCGGTGTCTGCGCCACGGGTGTCTGCACGCCACAACGCGGCGAAATGGTGGAGCTCGGCTTCAAGTACAATCCGTCACCCGGCAATGCCATCAACGGCGCGATCTTCGACACCACCGAGCGGAACAGGCTCGCCAGCGATCCCGACAATCCGCTGCTCTCGGTCCAGACCGGCAAGGTCCGCATCCGCGGCGCCGAGCTCGAGGTGCTGGCACGCATCACGCCGGAGCTTGATCTGATCGGCGCCTATACCTACCTCGATACCCGCGTCGAGAGCGGCGACAACGCCGGCAAGCATGTCGAGACCGTGCCGGACCATCAGGCCTCGCTCTGGGCAAAATACCGCCTTGCCCTATTCGGGCTGCCCGGCGTCACGCTCGGCGGCGGGGTACGCTACATCGGCGCCTCCTGGGACGGCACCGACACGCTCCGTACGCCGGACTACACCCTGTTCGATGCGATGATCCGTTACGACAACGGCCCCTGGCGGCTCCAGGTCAACGCCAGCAATCTCTTCGACAAACGCCATCTCACCACTTGCGTGGCGCGCGGCGATTGCTTCCTCGGCGTCGGCCGCACGGTGCTCGGCAGTGTGACGTACAAATTCTAGAGACAATCTCTACGTCATGCTGCCCGGCATGAAGCAGCGCACGCGCGGATGACCGTCGATATAGTGCTTCCACACCATGGTGCGACCGATCTTGTTCGGCACGGTGATCACCGCGCCGTCGGGCACCACGACCCACTCGTCGTCGATGCGGACGCGGAAGCGGCCGCGATCGGACTCCCAATCGACGTCGGCAATGACGTAGCCGTCGGCGTCGGTGCAGCACTGTCCGAATTCGCTATGCAGGCTTTCGAACCAGGGTTTTAACGGCGAGTTGGCGTAGCGCCCGTCGTCGCGCGCCAGCGCCGATGTCGCCAAGAGTGCTGTCAGGCCCAGTAATGGCGCTACACACAATCCTGCAGGTCGCATGTCGTCTCCGCGGGTCGAAATGATCGCGGCGTGGGACAACGCGCACCGCCCGCCTTCCGCAACTCGGCGAAAGGCTCGGAGGGCTGCGACTCGTTCCCCCAGCAGCTCTGCGGATAGCTATGCAAATCCGGCGCCAGCATGCATTCCGGGCAACTACTGGAGCGGGCTCGCGGCGCATTCGTCTTTCGGCGGATATGACCGCCGACGACTTTCAGCCTTCCCCGCCTGCACGAGGAATGACGACGATTGTGTGGAGCTACTGCCGGTCAGGCGGCACAGCGCGCGACGAACGCCATTTACTGCTTAGGTGCCGGCGCCATCATCCCGCCGCCACCCTTCTTCGTCGCAGGTGCCGGCGGCTTGGTGGCCGCGGCCTGCGCGGGCAGATATTTTGCGACGATGGCGGGATCGACCTGGGCGATGCTGGCGTCAGGCAGGCGCGTCCAGGCCTCGTCCTTGCCGAGCAGCGAAATTCCGAGATAGCCGCGCAGGGTCAGGGTCTGGCCATCAGGACTGACCTTCATATTGGCCTTCCAGATCTGGCCGTCGCGCGGATTGAGCACGTTGCCGCCTTCGTACTTCATGCCTTCACGCTTCATGTTGCGAACGAAGGAGATGCCGAGCACCGGCGCGTTCTTGCGGTCGTCGGTGCACTTGCTGCAGATCTCGTTCGGATCGTCGCCGGGCCGCGGGAAGGTCTTTGCGATCACGCCTTCGAAGACGCCGTTATGGTCGATGAAGAGGAACCAACCGACCGTCTTGCCGTCTTCGACCTTCTGCCAGAGGCCTGCCGCCGTGGGCTCGGCGGTCTGCGCCGCAGACGGCGTCACCGTCGCGAGCGACAATGCCAGCGCCAGGAAGGGGAGCCGAAAGCTGGAAAAGAGAGTCCGCATTATCATCACCTTGCTGAGCCAATCACGTTGCCAAGCTACGACCGGAATGGCCGCAGACTACGGCGATTTCGCGAACGGTTCCAGCACCAGAAACATGGGGCATCGCGTGCCCGCTCGGCCGCCGTTAGTTGACACCGAGCTTCTTTTGCAGGCTGGAGGACGAGGTCGTGTACTGGAACACGAGCCGCTTCTCCGGATAGACGTAGCGATGGGCTTTTTGCGACATCAGCGCGCCCTCGTGGAAGCCGCACAGGATCAGCTTGATCTTGCCGGGATAGGTGTTGATGTCGCCGATCGCGAAGATGCCCGGCACGTTGGTCTCGAACGCGGAGGTCTCGACCGGCACCAGATTGTTCTCCAGCGCAATGCCCCAGTTCGCGACCGGACCGAGCTTCATGGTCAGTCCGAAGAACGGCAGCATGGTGTCGCAGGAAATGTCGGTCACACTGTTGTCGTTGCCCTTGATGGTGGCGCCCGCGAGCTTGCCCTCGGTGCCGGAGAGAGCGGTGACCTGGCCGAGCCGGAGATCCATCTTGCCAGCGGCAACCAGCGCGCGCATCTGCTCGACGCTGTGGGGTGCGGCGCGAAACTCGTCCCGCCGATGCAACAGCGTGATGCGCTTGGCGACCGGATGCAGATTGAGCGTCCAGTCGAGCGCGGAATCGCCGCCGCCGACGACCAGCACGTTCTTGTCGCGGAACGTTTCCATCTTGCGCACGGCGTAATGGACTGAAGTGCCTTCATAGGCCTCGATGCCCGGCACCGGCGGACGCTTGGGCTGGAACGAGCCGCCGCCGGCCGCGATCACCAACACCTTGCATTCGAACACCTTGCCCGCATCCGTGGTGCAGCGAAACAGGGGATCGCCGATCTTCTCCACGGTCTCGATCATCTCGCCGAGATGGAAGGTCGGATGGAACGGCTTGATCTGCTCCATCAGCGCCTCGGTGAGGCCCTGCCCCGAAACCTGCGGAATGCCGGGAATGTCGTAGATCGGCTTTTCCGGATAGAGCTCGGCGCACTGGCCGCCGACCTTGTCGAGGATGTCGACGAAATGCGCCTTCATGTCGAGAAGGCCAAGCTCGAAGGCGGCGAACAGACCGCAGGGGCCGGCGCCAATAATCAGCACATCGGTTTTGATCGCGTCGCTCATGTCGTCTCTTTGTCTGTCGTTGTCTGTTGGACGGCGCCCTTTGGGCAGAGGTGACCCTGCCTGTCTAGCCAACGGGGATGGATCAGGGAAGGCATAAAAGCGGGAGCGCCCCGCAGCCGCGCCCACTTGCCGGGGCAGCATAACTGGGCTGTAACGAGCAAGGATATGACGGAGATCAATCGGTGAACGCACCAAGTCGCCTCGATACGACGCCGCGCCTGGAGGACTTTCCCTACCGCCTCAGCGACAACGTCCGCTTCGGCGATCTCGATCCCAACCAGCACGTCAACAACGCGGTCTACGCCACCTATTTCGAGACCGGCCGTGTCACGCTGATGAAGCTTCCTCAGTACGGCCTGACCCCGCCGGGCCTTGCCTGGATCATGGTGCGGCTCGACATGCATTTCCGCGCCGAGTTGCACTGGCCGGGCACGATCGAGCTCGGCCTCGGCGTGGTGAAGTTGGGGCGAACCTCGGTGACCTTCGAGCAGGTCGTGTTCTCGCAAGGAAAGTGCATCGCCTCGGCGATGTCGGTCGGCGTCATGCTCGACGAGGCGACGCGGCGGCCTGCGCCGCTCAGCGCGGAGATCGTCGAGAAGCTCAGACCCTGGCACAAGCGCGGCATCGAGGTCGCGCCGCCGAACGTATAGTTCAATTCAGAAGGGGCGGGCTTGTCAGGACAAAGCCCGTCAGGACGAGGCCTGTAACGATCAGGTGGCTTGCAACGATCAGGCTTGGCGTTCCGGCGTCGTCACGACGAGACCGTCGAGGTCGTCGGAGACCTTGATCTGGCAGGACAGACGCGAATTCGGGCGCACGTCGAAACCGAAATCGAGCATGTCCTCCTCCATCGGCGTCGGGCTGCCGACCTTCTCGCGCCAGGCTTCGTCGACATACACATGGCAGGTCGCGCAGGCGCAGGCGCCGCCGCATTCGGCCTCGACGCCGGGAACGCTGTTACGGATCGCGGCTTCCATCACGGTTGCGCCGTTCTCGATTTCCACCGTGCGGGTTTCGCCCTTGTGGTCGACAAAGTGAATCTTGGCCATGTGTGCTCGTGCTGCCGCGGTGCTGGGATGAAGGAGGGTCCGGGCTGTCCTATAACGGGTCGATCCGCCCGGCGCCATAGGGTTTTGATGCGAAGTGAATCCCGCTTTGCGGCAAGAAAATGCGTCAAAACAAGAGACTAGAGCCCGGCTCGGCCGGCTGGCCTCAAGGCTTCAGGATCGCCTCGATGGCGGCGCGGGCCTCAGTCACCGCCTCCTTCAGCGCGGCGAAGGCGTGGCGCTGGTTGTGGCCGGTCTGGATCGCGGTCTCCAGGCTGGC
>NZ_JALBGZ010000377.1:0-6236 GCF_023006515.1 Bradyrhizobium sp. PRIMUS42 | reverse complement strand
ATAGGGGCAGAGCAGATCTTCCGGGTACAGATGCATCTTGGCACCAAAGCCGCCCCCGATATCGGGCGCGACCACGCGCAATTGATGTTCGGGAATGCCGACTGTCTCCGCCTCGTCCAGCGCCAGCAGATCGGTGCCTTCGAGCGTGACGGAGCCGCCGACGATGCGGCCGGGCGGATCCGGCACGAGTCGCATCAGCGAGAGCGCGGTGACGCTCTTGCCGCAGCCGGATTCGCCGACAATCGCCAGCGTCTCGCCGCGCTTCACGCTGAACGAGAGATCGTCCACCGCCTTGAACAGACCGGAATTGGTGAAGAACACCGTCTTCAGGTTCTTCACCTCGAGCACGAGATCGGATTTGTCCACCATCAGCCGCGTTGCCTCGGGTCCAGGATGTCGCGCAGGGCGTCACCGAACAGATTGGCGCCGAACACGGCGAGGCTGATGGCGATGCCCGGGAAGATCACGAGCCAGGGCGCGGTGCGCACATATTCGGCGGCGGACTCCGAGAGCATGCGGCCCCATGACGGATAAGGCTCGGGAATGCCGAGGCCGAGGAAGGACAGCGAGGCTTCGGTGAGGATGGTCGAGCCGAGCTGGGCGGTTGCGAGCACGATCAGCGGCGCCAGCGTGTTCGGCAGCACATGGCGGAGCGCGATGCGGACCTCGCTCATGCCGATCGACTTGGCGGCTTCAACGAAGGGCTGCTCGCGCAGCGCCAGGGTGTTGGCGCGGGTGACGCGCGACACGGTCGGGATCAACGGAATGGCGATGGCGATGATGACGTTCGGCAGGGACGGACCGAGAGCTGCCGTCATGATCAGGGCGAGGACCAGCAGCGGCAGCGCCTGAAGAACGTCGGAAACGCGCTGGAATATGAGATCGACCCAGCCGGACAGATAGCCTGATGTCAGCCCGACGATGACGCCGATGGTGCCGCCGAGCGCGGTCGAGCCGATGCCGACGGCCAGCGAAATGCGCGCGCCGTGGATGATGCGGCTGAACACGTCGCGGCCGAACGAGTCGGTCCCCATCCAGTGCGCCAGGCTCGGCCGGGCCAGCGCGCGCGCGGAATCGACCGTCAGCGGATCATAGCGCGCGATGAAGTCGGCAAAGATCGCGGTGAGCACGAACACCGTCATGATGGCGAGCCCGGCCGCGCCGAGCACGTGCCGCTGCGCCAAAAACAGCACGCGCCGCCAGCCGCCGGTCGCATGCGCGCCGGCCCGCCGTAGTTCGAGATCGTAGTCGATCGCGGCCAAGCTGGTCTCCTAGTCCGTGTACCTGATACGCGGGTCGAACACCGCGTACAGCATGTCGACGATGAAATTCGCGCTCACCACCACGACGGCGATCAGCATCACGAGATTCTGCACGATCGGATAGTCGCGCCAGCGGATCGCCTCGACCAGGAAGCGGGCGACGCCGGGGATGTTGAACACGGTTTCGGTGACGATCAGGCCGCCGATCAGGAACGCCGCCTCGATGCCGATCACGGTGATGACGGGCAGGATCGCGTTCTTCAGCGCGTGGTGATAGTTAACCGCGGTATCGGAGGCACCCTTGGCACGCGCCGTGCGGATGTAGTCCTGCCGCAGCACCTCCAGCATCGAGGACCGGGTGATGCGCATGGTCAGCGCCGCGCTGCGGAAACCGACGGCTGCGGCCGGCACGGCGTAGGTTGCGAACGCCTCGAGCCAGGTCTGCGGATTCGGATTGAAGATCGGCATCTGGCCGAACATCGCCACGGACGCGGTGAGGATCAGAAGGCCGAGCCAGAACGAGGGCAGCGACAAGCCGCTGAGGCTGACGACGCGCAAGAAGTAATCGAGCCGCGTGCCCTGCTTCACGGCGCTGATGACACCGAGGGGAATGCCGATCGAGGCCGAGAACAACAGCGCCAGGCCGGCGAGCCGCGCCGTGATCGGGATCCGCGGCAATATTTCCTGCAGCGCCGGCTTCTCGGAGACGTAGGAGTAGCCGAAGTCGCCGCGCAGAAAACCGCTGATCCAGTGCCAATATTGCACGATCAGCGGCTGGTCGATGCCGAGCTCCTTCTCCAGATTGGCCTTGTCGGCGGGATCGACATAGCCGGCGGCGGCGAACAGGATGTCGACGATATTGCCGGGCACGATACGCAGCAGGAGGAAGATGACGATCGAGATCCCGAACAGGGTCACGAGCATCAGGAACAGGCGTCGCACCAGATAGGCAAACATCCTTCGCCCTCCGCGAGCCGCTAGCGCATGATCCGGAAAAGTGCGTAGCGGTTTTCCGAGAAGATCATGCTCAAAACCAAAAGTCTTCAGCCACGCCGGCTACTTGTCGAGCCACACATCCTCGTAGCGAAAGCCGTTATAGGAGCTGTTCGACATGATCGTGATGCCCTTGACGTAGGGCTGCCAGCACGTGCCGGCCCGCGCATGGAAGATGATCGGACGGGCGACATCCTCCTGCAGCTTCTTGTCGATGTCCCATACCAGCGGCTTGCGCTTGCTGACGTCGGTCTCCTGCGACTGCACGTCGAACAGCTTCTCGATCTCCTTGTTGCAGTAATTGGTGTAGTTCCGTTCCGAGCCGCAAGAATAGTTTTCGTAGAAGGACTGGTCGGGATCGTCGACCGAATTGCCGGTCAGATTGAGCCCGAGCATGTAGTCCTTGCGCGCGACCTTCGGGAACCAGTTCGCGGTTTCCACGACGTCGAGCTCGCCGTCGATATAGATGCTCTTGAGCTGGTCGATCAGGATCACGGCGGGATCGCGATATTCCGCGATATTGCGCGTCGAGACCTTCACCGCGAGATGCTTGTCGGGACCGTAGCCCGCCTTCTGCATCAGCTTCTTCGCTTCCTCCCGGTTCGCATTCACGTTCCGGCCGTAGCCCGGAATGGTCTCGAGCTTGTCCTTGGGCATGCCCCAGATGCCTTGGGGCGGCGGCAGCATGGTGCCGCCGATATCGGCTTGGCCTTCGAACAGGATGTCGACGAAGGCCTTGCGGTCGAGGGCAAGTGCCACCGCCCGGCGAATATCGATATTGTCGAACGGCGCGGAACTCGAATTGACGATGATGTTGGTCGAAACGTTGGTCGGCTCGACGACGCAGGTCGCGTTTGGCGCCTGCGACTTGATATCCTTCAGGAGCGGAATCGTGATGTGCGTCGGGAAGGTCATGTCGAACTTGCCGGCGACGAAAGCGAGAATCGCGGTCGAGCGGTTCGGGATGATCGTGTACTCGATGCCGTCGAGATGGGGTAGGCCCTTCTTCCAATAGTCCGGATTGCGCGTCAGCTTGATCGATTCATTGGCCTTGAACTCGACGAACTTGAACGGTCCGGTCCCGATCGGATGGGTGCGCATGTCCGCCGGCGAGACGTGGCAGGGGTAGACCGGCGTATAGCCGGATGCGAGCATCGCCAGCAGCGAGGGCTGTGGCCGTTTCAGATCGAAGGAGACCTCAAAATCGCCGCTCGTCGTGATCTCGTTGACTTCGCTGTACCAGGCCTTGCGTGGATTCTGCCGCAGCTTCTGCTGCGATTTGCCCATCAGCAGATCGAAGCTGCACTTCACGTCGGCCGATGTGAACGGCTTGCCGTCGTGCCATTTGACGCCCTGGCGCAGCTTGAACGTCAGCTTCTTGTTGTCGCTGCTCCAGGACCAGCTTTCGGCGAGCTCGGGCCGGAGCGTATCGGGACTGTTCTGCGCGATATGCTGGTCATAGATGACGAGATTGTTGAAGACCCCCATGAACGGCACGTTGACCGAATATGTCGCGCCTTCGAGAATGGATGCGTTGGCCGGACTGTCGCGGTGATACATCCGCAAGGTTCCGCCCTGCTTGGCCTCGCCTGCGAGCGCGGCGGTTGAGGCCGTCAGCACAGATAGCGCCGCCATCGCGGCAAGCGCCCACACGCTCCGCATGCTCATCCTCCCTGGACATCGGCCTTTTGCGGCCTGTTTGAGCTGACGATAGCACGCAAGTTGGGGGTGGCAACCCGGTAAGGTCGCATGCCGCCTCGACAATTCGGATGATCCAAGGCCGCAGGGTTTTCATAGTCTCGCAATGTGGGAGTGCAGTGCGAAGAGATGCGAACTGAAGCGTCACGCTGCTTCTCCAGCGCTCCGCCGTCGTCCCGGCCAAGCAGAGCTCAGATCCGGAATCCATAACCACAGGGAGAAGCTTGGCGAAGACTCGGAGCTATGCGCTCGCTCCATAACCACTCCCCGTGGTTATGAATCCCGGGTTCGCGACTTCGTCGCGCCCCGGGACGACACCTTTTATCTGGTTACGTCTTGAGCATCTCACGCTCTAGCTCAGTGCCCCTCACACGATCCGTGACGCTTTGTTCCCCCAATACCGATCCCGCAGCAGCCGCTTGTACAGCTTCCCGGTCGGCAGCCGCGGCAATTCCTTCTCGAAATCGACCGAGCGCGGCACCTTCTGCCGCGACAGCGATTTTGCGCAGAACGCGATCAGCTCTTCGGCGAGCGCCTCGCCCGGCACCACACCCGGCATCGGCTGCACCACCGCCTTCACCTCTTCGCCGAGATCGGGATTGGGCACGCCGAACACTGCGGCATCGGCGACCTTCGGATGGGTGATCAGAAGATTTTCGCATTCCTGCGGATAGATGTTCACCCCGCCGGAGATGATCATGAAGGTCGCGCGGTCGGTCAGGTACAGGAAGCGGTCGGCGTCGACATAACCGACGTCGCCGACCGTGCTCATGCTGCCGTCGGCCGAACGCGCTTCCTTGGTCTTCTCAAGGTCGTTGAAATATTCGAACGGCGATCCCGTCTTGAACCAGACCTGACCCGGCGTTCCGGTCGGGCATGCCCGCATGTTCTCGTCGAGAATGTGGAGGTCGCCAAGCAGCACCTTGCCGACGGTGCCGCGATGGCTAAGCCATTCCTCGCTGTTGCAGGCGGTGAAGCCAAGGCCCTCCGTCGCGCCGTAATATTCGTGGATGATCGGCCCCCACCATTTGATCATGTCGTCCTTGACCAGGGCCGGGCAGGGCGCGGCGGCATGGATTGCGATCTCAAGCGAGGACAGATCGTAGCGGCTGCGCACTTCTTCCGGCAGCTTCAGCATGCGCGAGAACATCGTCGGCACCAGCTGGGTGTGGGTGATGCCCCAGTGCTGGACCAGCTCGAGATAGCGCTCCGGATCAAAGCTCTCCATGATGATGACGGTGCCGCCCATGCGGATCGTGAGGTTCACGGCAGCTTGCGGCGCGGAATGATAGAGCGGGGCCGGCGAGAGGTAGACCATGCCCTCACGGTAGTGCCAGAGCTTGGTCAGGAAATCGAATAGCGGCAGATTGTGCTTCGGCGGCTCCTCCGGCAGCGGCCGCAGGATGCCCTTCGGCCGTCCGGTGGTGCCCGATGAATAGAGCATGGCGGTGCCGAGCCATTCATCCGCGATCGGTGTCGTCGGCATATCCGCGGTCACGTCCGCAAGACCGACGATGCGATCGCTCTCGCCTGGGCCGTCGGCGACGATGCAGAGCTTGATATCGGGGCAGGCCTGGATCGCCTCGCGCGCGATGTCGAGTTTCGCCACCGACGTGACCAGAATCTGGGACTGGCTGTTGACGAGCAGATAGGCCAGCTCGCCCGGTGTCAGGAAGGAGTTGATGCAGGTGTAGTAGAGACCGGAGCGTTCGCCGGCGCCGCAGGCCTCAAGATAGCGCGAATTGTTCTCCATGAAGATCGAATAGTGGTCGAGCCGCCTCAAGCCGTGCTTGCGGAACAGATGGGCCAGCCGGTTGCTGCGCGCATCGAGCTCGCGATAGGTGACGGCCTCGCCCGTGGCCGCCATGATGAAGGCGGGCTGCAGCGGGCGTAGGCGGGCGTGCTGACCTGGGTACATCTATCCTCCGGCTTTGGATTATGCGGCGAGAAGCAGGATTTCGCGAACGTCGGCAGGGCTCTCGATCTTGCGCGGGTTGCGCGAAATCCAGTTCGTGCGCATCGCCTGTTCGGCGATTGCGTCGAAATGCTCGGGCGCCACACGCACGTCCGCGAGGCTGCGTGGCATGCCGAGCGAGCGGATGAAGGCATCGAGCACGTCGGCGGCGTTGTGGCCAGGGAAACCCATCGCGGCCGCGACGATCATCTGGCGCTCGGCATTGTCGCGCGCATTCCAGCGCATCACCGCCGGCAGCATGATGCAGGAGGTGTAGCCGTGCGGCACGTCGAAGGCCGCGCCCAGCACATAGCCGATGCCGTGGCTTG
>NZ_JALBGZ010000376.1:0-6253 GCF_023006515.1 Bradyrhizobium sp. PRIMUS42 | reverse complement strand
CTGCTCTTCCTGCTCGCGCGCGCCGTAGACGAAGGTCTCTGCGCCGACGCGCTCGATCGCCTCCACCGTCAGCGGCAATGCGACGCCGCCGGCCGGGGTCTGGTCGGTGATGACGAAATCCTCCGGGCGGATGCCGAGGATGCCGGCTTCGCCTGCGCTGCCACCGAGCTGCGATTTGATCTCCTCGGCGCGTGTCGACATCAAATTCATCGGCGGCGCGCCGATGAAGGAGGCGACGAAGGTCGTCGCCGGCTTCTCGTAGATCGCAAGGGGATTGCCGACCTGCTCGACCTGGCCGCCATTCATCACGACGAGAATGTCGGCGAGCGTCATCGCCTCGAGCTGGTCGTGGGTGACGTAGATCGACGTGGTGTTGAGCCGGCGCTGCAATTTGCGGATCTCGACGCGCATTGCGATGCGCAGCTTGGCGTCGAGATTCGAGAGCGGCTCGTCGAACAGGAACACCTTCGGCTGGCGCACGATGGCGCGGCCCATGGCGACGCGCTGACGCTGGCCGCCTGAGAGCTGGCGCGGCTTGCGCTCCAGCATCGGCGACAATTCGAGCACGCGCGCGGCTTCCTCGACGCGGGTCTTGATTTCGGCTTCTGCCATGCCGCGGTTGCGCAGACCGTAGGCCATGTTGTTGTAGACGCTCATATGCGGATACAGCGCGTAGTTCTGGAACACCATCGCGATGTCGCGATCGGCGGGCTCGACCTGGTTGACGATCCGGCCGCCGATGTCGATCTCGCCGCCGGTGACCGTTTCGAGCCCCGCGACCATGCGCAGCAGCGTGGACTTGCCGCAGCCGGAGGGGCCGACCAGCACGCAGAACTGTCCGTCGCCGACATCGACGTCGACGCCCTTGATGGCCTCGAAGCCGCCGGGATAGGTCTTGCGGACGTTGCGCAGGGTGACGTTAGCCATGGGTTGCACCGGCGAGTAGCGAATAGGGAGTGGCGAATGGGGAACGTGTAATACGCAAGGCAGACGCAGCGACCCCATTCGCCACTCGCCATTCACTATTCGCCATCTTCACTTTTCCGTCTCGACCAGACCGCGCACGAACAATTTCTGCATGACGACGACGACGAAGACCGGCGGCAGCATCGCGAGCACGGCGGTCGCCATCACGATCGGCCATTCGGTCAACGCGTCGGTGGTGGTGATCATCTTGCGGATGCCGATCTGGATGGTCTGCATGTCGTCGCGCGTGGTGATCAGCAGCGGCCAGAGATATTGATTCCAGCCGAGGATGAACAGGATCACGAACAGAGCGGCCATGTTGGTGCGCGACAGCGGCAGCAGCGTATCCCAGAAGAAGCGGAAGGGGCCGGCGCCGTCGATGCGCGAGGCTTCCAGAAGCTCGTCCGGCACGGTCATGAAGAACTGGCGGAACAGCAGCGTCGCCGTGGCCGAGGCGATCAGCGGCAATGACAGGCCGGCATAGCTGTCGAGCATGTGCAGATCGGCGACGATCTTGTAGGTCGGATAGATGCGGACCTCGACCGGCAGCATCAAAGTGATGAAGATGATCCAGAAGATCGGCATCCGGAACGGAAAGCGGAAATACACGATCGCATAGGCCGAGATGATCGAGATCGCAATCTTGCCGACCGCGATCAGCAGCGCCATCACCAGCGAGTTCAGCATCATGTTGCCGACCGGCTCGCGGGTCGAGCCGCTCGTGCCGACGAAGATGGTCTGGTAGTAGGTTTCGAGGAAATGGCCGCCGGGCAGCAGCGACATCTGCCCGTTCGCGATCAGCGCGTTGTCCTGGGTCGAGGCGACGATCGCGATGTAGACGGGGAACGCGACGATCGCGATCCCGATCCAGAGGATGATGTGAGCGACGTAGCGGCGAAAGCCCTCTTCCTCGACCATTAGTAGGTCACCTTGCGTTCGACGAAGCGGAACTGGATTCCGGTCAGCACGATGACCATGATCATCAAGATCACCGATTGCGCCGCGGAGCTGCCGAGATTGCCGCCGAGCAGGCCGTCGGAATAGACCTTGTAGACCAGCGTGACCGTCGACGTGCCGGGCCCGCCGCGGGTCATGGTGTCGATGATACCGAACGTGTCGAAGAAGGCGTAGACGATGTTGACGACCAGCAGGAAGAAGATGGTCGGCGACAGCAGCGGGAAGGTCACGGTCCAGAACCGGCGCATCGGACGGGCGCCGTCGATCGCGGCGGCCTCGAGCACGCTTCGCGGGATGCTTTGCAGGCCGGCGAGGAAGAACAGGAAGTTGTAGGAGATCTGCTTCCAGGCGGCGGCGAGGATGATCAGGGCTGCGGCCTGGTCGCCGTCGAGCAGAGGATTCCAGTCGACGCCGAGGGCGCGCAAATATCGCGAGAGCACGCCGAGCGAGGGATGCAGCATGAAGATCCAGAGCACGCCGACGACCGGCGGCGCCACCGCATAGGGCCAGATCAGCAGTGTCCGGTAGAGCGTCGAGCCGCGCAGCGGCTTGTCCGCCATCACGGCAAGCAGCAGCGCAAACGACAGCGACGACACAGCGATGGCGAACGAGAAGAAGAAGGTCCGCACGATCGCCTCGAAATAGGCGCGGTCCTTCAAGAGCTCGATGTAATTGTCGAACCAGACGAAGGTGGTCGAGAGACCGAAGGCATCCTGGAGCAGGAAGGACTGGATCACCGCCTGCAGGGCCGGCCAGTAGAAGAAAATCAGGACGATCGCGAGCTGCGGCGCAACCAGCGCGTAAGGCAACAGCTTCGATTGGAAAATGGCTTGCTTTTGCATGATGCCCCGGAACGGCAGGCCGGGGTCACCGGCCTGCCGCTGATCGTCTCACTTGACGGCGGTCTTTTCGAACTGACGCAGCATCGTGTTGCCGCGCTCGACGGCCGCGTCCAACGCCTGCTTGGCGGTCTTCTTGCCGGCAAGCGCCTGCTCGATCTCTTCCGACCAGACGTCGCGGAGCTGCACCATGTTGCCGAGACGCAGGCCGCGGGAGTTCTCGGTCGGCTCCTTGTTGGTCAGCTCGAGCAGCGGGGTTTCGAGATAGGGCTGGTCCTTGTAGAAGCCCTCGGCCTTGGCCTTCTCATAGGCAGCCTTGGTGATCGGCAGGTAGCCCGAAGCCTTGTGGATATAGACCTGGCGATCGGTGTCCGAGAGGAAGGTCAGGAATTTTGCGACGCCCTTGTATTCCTCGGCCGGCTTGCCGCCCATGACCCAGAGCGAAGCGCCGCCGATGATCGAGTTCTGCGGCGCGCCCTTTGCTTCGGGATAATAGGGCATCGGCACCGCGGTGAAGTTGAACTTGGCCTGCGCCTTGACGTTGCCGAAGAAGGCCGACGAGGTCAGATAGATCGGGCATTCGCCCGAGGTGAAGCGGCCTTCGCCGGTGTTGGTACGGCCGGCATAGTCGTAGACCTTGGTCTTCTGGAGCTCGACCAGGTTCTCGAGATGCTTGACCTGGAGCGGTCCGTTGAACTCCAGCACGGTGTCGAAGCCGTCGAGGCCGTTGGCCTTGCTGGCGAGCGGCACGTTGTGCCAGGCGGAGAGCTGCTCGAGATTGACCCAGGTCACCCAGGAGCCGGAGAAGCCACAGGAGTCATGACCGGCAGCCTTCAGCTTCTTGGCGGCCTCGAACGTTTCGGGCCAGGTCTTCGGGATCTCGACATTGGCCTTCTTCAGCTCGTCGAGGTTGACCCACATGACGGTGGAGGACGAGTTGAAGGGAAACGACAGCATCTCGCCCTTCGACGTCGAGTAGTAGCCGGTGATGGCGGGCAGGTAGATCTTGGGATCGAACTTCTCGCCGGCGTCGGCCATCAGCTTGTAGACCGGCTTCACGGCGCCGGTCGCGGCCATCATGGTGGCGGTGCCGACTTCGAACACCTGCATGATGTGCGGCGCGTTGCCGGCGCGGAACGCCGCGATGCCCGCATTCATGGTGTCGGCGTAGTTGCCCTTGTAGGTGGGGATCACCTTGTAGTCGCTCTGCGCGGCGTTGAAATCGTTGGCGAGCTTGACGATGACGTCATTGTTGGCGCCGGTCATCGCGTGCCACCACTGGATTTCCGTCACGGCCAAAGCCGGCGAAGCGCCGAGACCAACCGCGAGTGCAACAGCAGCAGCCGTGCCAAAATGTCGAAGAGCCATCAAGAAAACCTCCCTTGCCCGTCATTCAAGAAGCGCTTGCGCTAGCAGCGCCATATGACGTTCACATGACTGTGTAAGCGGCCGAAACGAAAGCGGCAAGCGCGGGAAAAGGGAAGCCGTCAAATAGGCGAAGACGCCGCGGGCAGCCTCCTCCATTCGCGCTGCACATGCGTGCTCGCGCCGCAGTGCGGCATTGGATGATGTGGGGCTGGCCGAGGCCGCGGGTTCGAATACCTCTCCCGCTTGCGGGAGAGGTCGCGCCGAAGGCGTGGGTGAGGGTTCGCTCCTCTGGGGATTGTCCCATGTAGAGACTCCCTCTCCCGCAAGCGGGAGACGGAGTGCACCTGCCCCGACGCTCGATCTTCGTCTTTATCTCAGCGCTTGCGCTCGGGGCCGCAGACGGTGCCCTTCTCGACCATCGCGTCGATCTCGGCCTTGGAGAAGCCGAACTCGCCGAGCACTTCCGCCGAGTGCTGGCTGAATTTGGGCGGCAGGCGGCGCAGGCTCGGCTTGCTGCGGTCGAGCCGGATCGGCGAGGCGACGCCCTTGTACCAGTCCTTCTCGATAATATCCCCGCGCGCGATCGTGTGCGGGTTGGTCAATGCCTGATCGATCTTCTGCACCGGCCCTGCGGGCAGGCCCGCCGCAAGCAGGCGATTGCACAGCGGCTCGGCCTCGTGCTGGCTGAACACCGCGGCAAGCTCGGCGCGCAGCGCCTCGCGGTTGGCGATGCGGTCCTTGTTGCGGGCAAAGCGCGGATCGGTGCCGAGCTCAGGCTTGCCGATCTCCTTGGCGAGCTTGCGGAAGGTGCCGTCATTGCCGACGCCGATGAAGATGTCGTCGGTCTTGGTCGGGAAGATCGCGTAAGGCACGAGGTTGGGGTGCTCGTTGCCGGTGAGCGACGGCGGCTTGCCATGCATGAAATAATTCGCGGTGTGCGGATGCATGATGGCAAGGCCGGTCTCGTACAGCGTCGTCTCCAGGAACTGGCCCTTGCCGGAGCGCTGCCGCTCCGACAGTGCCATCAGGATGCCGATCGCCGCGTAAAGGCCGGTGGTGATGTCGACCAGCGGCACGCCGATCCGCATCGGTCCGCTCTCGGGCGAGCCGGTCGCGGCGATCATGCCGGTCATAGCCTGGATGATGGCATCATAGCCGGGATTGCCGCCGCGCGGGCCGTCGGCGCCGAAGCCGCAGATCCGGCAATGCACGAGGCGCGGGAATTTCTCGCGCAGCACCTCGTTGCCGATGCCCCATTTCTCCAGCGTGCCCGGCTTGAAATTCTCGATCAGGACGTCGGCGCTCTCCAGCATCTTGAGCAGCACGATGCGGCCGCCCTCGGAGGCGAGATCGAGACCGATCGAGCGCTTGTTGCGGTTGATGCCGATGAAATAGGCCGCGTCCTCCTCGTGGAAAGGAGGGCCCCATTCGCGCACCTCGTCGCCTGCAGGTGGCTCGACCTTGATCACGTCGGCGCCATGGTCGGCGAGGATCTGGGTGCAGTAGGGACCGCCGAGCACGCGCGTGAGATCGATGACGCGCAGTCCGCTCATGGCACCTGTGGCGGCTTCAGAACTCATTGCTTTCGCTTCCCTGTGTCGACGTTTGATCACAGGCCTAGCGAGCTTCGTGCACGCCAGCAATGGCCCCGTGCGTAGGGGCGTATGCGCCGCCGCCGGTCAATCCCGCGGCATGGCAAAACCTAACGGAAGCGGCCGGCCCGAGGGGGATCCCGGGCCAGCCAATCCGCCGTTCCGATCAGACGACCGTCAGGCGAACGTCGACGTTGCCGCGCGTGGCGTTGGAATAGGGGCACACCTGGTGTGCCTTCTCGACCAGTGCCTCGGCCTCCGCGCGGGCAAGGCCCGGCAGCGAGACAGCGAGGTCGATGTCGAGACCGAAGCCACCCTCGGAGCGCGGGCCGATGCCGACGGTCGAGGTCACGGAGGCGTCGGCCGGAACCTTGGGGCCGCCCTGCGAGGCCACGAACTTCATCGCGCCGATGAAGCAGGCGGCATAGCCGGCCGCGAACAGCTGCTCGGGATTGTTGCCGGCGCTGGATGGCTGGCTGGATCGCGACTTGTGTCATAGAGTGTGTCCCGGAACGCATTGATCTTGCAGGA
>NZ_JALBGZ010000375.1:0-6258 GCF_023006515.1 Bradyrhizobium sp. PRIMUS42 | reverse complement strand
CTGCTCGTTCCCGGAGCGGCATCCGCAGTTCGCGGGCTTCCTGCACGCCTCGCCCGCGCAACTCTCCGACGCGCTGCGCGCGCACGACCTCGTCGTCGTCATCGGCGCACCGGTGTTCACCTTCCATGTCGAGGGCCATGCAGCGATCTTCGACGGCGACGCGACGATCTTCCAGATCACCGATGATCCGGACGCGGCGGCTGTCACGCCCGTTGGCACCAGCATCATCGCCACGATGAAGCCGGCGCTGGGCCTGCTGCTCGACCTGCTGCCGGGGAGCAAGCGCGCCTCGCCAAAAGGCCGCATGCTGCCGCCGGCACCGCAAGCCGCCGATCCGCTGCCGGTCGAATTCCTGCTGCATTCGCTGTCGCAGGCGATGCCGGAAGGTACGTCGGTCGTCGAGGAGGTTCCCTCGCACCGGCCGGCGATGCAGAAGTTCATGCCGATGCCCGGCCAGGACAGCTTTTACACCATGGCGAGCGGCGGCCTCGGCTATTCGCTGCCCGCCGCGGTCGGCATGGCGCTCGGCAAGCCGAAGCAGCGCACGGTCTGCCTGATCGGCGACGGCTCGGCGATGTATTCGATCCAGGCGCTGTGGACCGCGGCGCAACGCAAGCTGCCGCTGACCGTCGTCGTCATCAACAATTCCGGCTACGGCGCGATGCGCTCGTTCAGCCAGGTGATGCAGGTGAGGAACGTGCCGGGGCTGGAGCTGCCGGGTATCGATTTCGTCCGGCTCGCCGAAGGCATGGGTTGCCATGCGGTGCGGGTGACCAAGGCCGCGGAGCTTGGCGACGCGTTGAAGCGCGGCATGGCGCATGAAGGGACGAGCCTGGTCGAGGCCGTCGTGGATTCGGCGGTGCCGGTGCTTTACGGACAGAAGCATTGACGCTGCCGCAGCCCGGATGAGCGTAGCGATATCCGGGGTGCTGCAACAAAGGTCCCGGATGTCGCTCCGCTCATCAGGGCTACGAGGCTACGACGCCAAAAATCCCCCATCCGCCGCCAGCACGTGCCCGACCACATACGATGACGCATCGGATGCCAGCCACACCACGGCCTCCGCCACTTCCTCCGGGCTTCCCATCCGCCGCAGCGGCAATCCCGCGCTGACCGTCGCGACATCGCCGACTCCGGCGCGCAGCATCATGTCGGTGACGACACGGCCGGGGGCGATGGCGTTGATGCGGATGCCGCGCGGGGCGTTCTCCAGCGCCGCCGAGCGGGTCAGCGAGATCGCGGCGGCCTTGGAGGCCGAATAGAGCGAGAAGCCGGGATTGGGATTGCGCACGCCGCTGACGGAGGCGTTGACGACGATACTGCCGCGCCCCTGCGCCAGCATGACTGGCAATTGATGGCGTAGGCACAGGAACAGTGCGCGGACATTGGTGTCGAACACGCTATCGTAGATCTCAGTGCCCTGCTCTTGCAGCGGCGCGCGGCGCTCCTGGAAGCCGGCATTGTTGAAGGCGACGTCGAGCCGGCCGCAACGCTCGACGGCCGTACGCATCAGTCGTTCGACGTCGTCCTCATGTGTGATGTCGGTCTTGAGGGCCATCGCCTCCACACCAAGCTCGCGGCACGAAGCGGCGGTAGCGTCGATCTCGGCTTCGCGCCGGCCGGCGACGATGATCGCTTCAGCGCCCTCGGATGCCATCCGCATCGCCGTGGCGCGGCCGATGCCGCTGCCGCCGCCCGTGACGAGGCAGACCTTGCCCGCCATCCGCTGACCTGCCGGCAAAGCTTCGCTCATGGTCCACTCCAAAACGCTTGCATGCGCCGCTTTGGGCATATAGTTGTATGATACAACTATATGCCGGGAGTCAAGATGGCCGAACTTGCTCTGATCGACGACATCCGCGCCGCGTCGCGCCTGATGGTGCGCGAGCTCGGCTTCATGGATGCGACCGTGGCGGCCTCGGACTATCCACCCTCGGCGGTGCACACGATCCTGGAGATCGGCATCCGCGGTCCCATGACCTCAGGCGAGCTTGGCGATTTCCTGCGTCTGGAAAAATCCAGCGTCAGCCGCCTGGTGCGCAAGCTGATCGATTGCGGCGAGCTCAGGGAGACGCCGGATGAGAATGATGCGCGCAGCAAGGTATTGTCGCTGACGGCGAAGGGCCGGCGCACGCTCGAGGCGCTGCACGCGTTCGGCCGCCAGCAGGTGCGCGGCGCGCTGTCCGCTTTGACGGAAGCGGAACAGCGCACGGTCCGCGAGGGGATGATGCTCTATGCGCGGGCGCTCAGGCAGAGCCGGGTGGAGGATGAGGCGGAGCGAGCGGCGTGACCACACTCTCGGTGTCATCGCCCGGCTCGACCGGGCGATCCAGTACTCCGCGGCGCCAGTTGTGCAAACCAATGACCGCCGCGGAGTACTGGATGCCTCGCTTTCGCGGGGCATGACAGGGTCAACCGCAGCGACAGCGGCAGCCTACTTTCCGAACTCTTCCCGCATCTTCGCCTGGATCTTGGCCATGCCGCCGAGCCAGCGGTCGTAGTTCTCGGTCTTCTTGCGCATGTAGCCGAGCACCTGGGGGTGCGGCAGGATCAGGAACGTCTCCTGCTCGAGGCCGGCGAGCACGTCCTTGGCGACCTGCTCGGGCGAAAGATCGCCGTCGCCGGATTGCGGGCCCTTCGGGATCGAGCGCAGCATGTTCGTGTCGACGCCCTGCGGGCAGAGGATCGAGACCTTGATGTTGTCAGCCTTGTGCGAGATCGCGAGATTCTCGGCAAAGCCGACCGCCGCATGCTTCGTCGTCGAATAGGCCGGGCTGCCGACCTGCGACAGCAGGCCCGCGGCCGAGATCGTGTTGAGGAAATAGCCGCCGCCGCGCGCCTTCATGCGGGGGACGAGATGCCGCGCCGCATAGACATGGGCCATGACATGGATCGCCCAGCTGCGCTGCCACGGCTCGTCGGAGGCGCCGCCGGCATTGACCGACATCGGATCGAAGCCGCCGCCGATGCCGGCATTGGAGCAGAACAGCGCGATGGGGCCGAACTGCCGCTCGGTCTCCTCGATGACGTGCGAAATGTCCTTCTCCTGCGCCACGTCGCATTTGAAGGCCGCGCCATCCACCAAGGCGGCGACGGCCCTTGCGTTGGCGGCATCCATATCCGCGACGACGACCTTGGCTGCGCCTGCGTTGTGAAAGGCCTCGCACAGCGCCTTGCCGATGCCGTTTGCGCCGCCCGTGACGACCACGACCTTGCCGGTCACCTGCATGCGACGTCTCCTCTTGTCTTATACCGCTTCTTGAAGCTTGCTCAGCTCAACACGAGGTCGAGCACCGCGGTATAATGGCACGCCGCACCGGCCAAGACAAAGCCGTGCCAGATCGCATTCTGGAAGCGCAGCCGCCGCCAGGCGTGAAAGATCACGCCGAAGCTGTAGAGCAGGCCGCCGGCAAGGATGAAGCTCAGCACCAGCGCGGGCAGCGCCCGGACCACGGCGTCGTAGAGCATCACGCCGCTCCAGCCCATGGCGAGATAGATGCCGACCGAGACGCGGTCGAAGCGGCCGGGGCAGCAAAGCTTGAGCACGATGCCGAGGATCGCAACGCACCAGACCCCGGCGAGCAGCACCAGCGCGAACCCGCTGTCCTTCACCTCCAGGATGAACGGCGTGTAGGTCGCCGCGATCAGGAGATAGATCGCGGAATGATCGAACCGCCGCAGCAGCCATTTGGCCGGCGAGATCGGCCAGAGATTATAGGTCGCCGACAGCACCAGCATCGAGAGCAGGCCGGCGACATAGATCGAGACGCCGACGATGTCTGTGGCGTCGGCATAAACCGCCGTCAGCACCATCAGCACGGTCGCCGCGATGACGCCGGAGAGGACGCCGATCGCGTGGACCACTCCGTCAGCGATGAGCTCGGCGCGGTCATAGTTCCAGCCGATCACGTCGGCCGCGGCGTGGACAGAGGTGGATGCAAGGTGTTTCAGTTGGAAGTCGGTCATGGCAATCCGCAAAATGAGGTAATGGCCTCTTCTATGGGTGTTTCGGGATCGGCGCGTCGTTCAAACGGCTGATTTGCCGACAAAGGCGGTGGAAGTATGAAGCTTGATTTTCCTCAGGCAGTTGCCACTTTTGTGACTAGTCCATTTTGCCTATCCCCGCCCCGGATCCCTTAACGTTCATATGGCATTCAGTTTCCAGGATATGGTCGAAGAAGCGCGCTTGTCGGCCCAGGCGCTGATCGACTATGGGGAGCACTTATTCAACCCGACGGTGCGGTTAGGCGTTACCGGCCTGTCGCGGGCCGGCAAGACCGTGTTCATCACCGCGTTGATCCACGGCCTCACCCGCGGCGGCCGGTTTCCGGTGTTCGAGGCCTATGCCTCGGGCCGGATCGCGCGGGCGCATCTGGCGCCGCAGCCCGACGATGCCGTGCCGCGCTTTGCCTATGAAAACCATCTGCGCGCGCTGATCGACGAGCGACGGTGGCCGAATTCGACCGTCGACATCAGCGAGCTCAGGCTCGTCATCGACTATCAGCGCAACAACGGCGCCGACCGCACGCTGACACTGGACATCGTCGACTATCCCGGCGAATGGCTGCTCGACCTGCCGCTGCTGAAGAAGAGTTTCGAGCAATGGTCGGCGGAGAGCCTTGCGCTGTCGCGCGAGGCACCGCGTGCGCATCTTGCGAGCGAATGGCACGCGCATCTCGCAACGCTCAAGCCCGAGGCCCGCGAGGACGAGCAGGCGACGCTCAGCGCCGCAAAACTCTTCACCGACTATTTGCGCGCCTGCCGCGACGAGCGCTTTGCGATGAGCCTGCTGCCGCCCGGTCGCTTCCTGATGCCCGGCAATCTCGCAGGCTCGCCGGCGCTGACCTTTGCGCCGCTCGACGTGCCCGCCGGCGGCCATGCGCCGGAGGGTTCGCTGTGGGCGATGATGGTGCGCCGCTTCGAGGCCTACAAGGATGTGGTGGTTCGCCCGTTCTTCCGCGATCATTTTGCCCGGCTCGATCGCCAGATCGTGCTGGCCGATGGGCTTGCCGCGTTCAACTCCGGCCCCGAGGCGCTGCACGACCTCGAGGCAGCGCTGGCCGGCATTCTCGACTGCTTCAACATCGGCCGCAGCACGATCCTCTCCAGCCTGTTCCGGCCGCGCATCGACCGCATCCTATTCGCGGCGACCAAAGCCGACCATCTGCATCATTCCAGTCACGACCGGCTCGAGGCCGTGCTGCGCCGCGCCGTCTCGGGCGCCGTTGCGCGCGCGGAAAATACTGGCGCGGCGATCGACGTGGTGGCGCTGGCCGCGGTGCGCGCCACGAGAGAAGCTCAAGTCGCGCAGGGCCGCGACAAATTACCGTCGATCCTGGGAACGCCGGCCGCGGGCGAAAGCGCCGGCGGCGAGTTCTTCGACGGCAACACCGAGGTCGCGACCTTTCCGGGCGATTTGCCCTTGGATCCCGAGCCGCTCTTCAACGGCACCGATGCGTTCCGCGGCCTCGCGACTGAGGCTGCCGAGACTAGCGACTTCCGCTTCCTGCGCTTCCGCCCGCCCACACTCGACCGCGAAGGCAGCGAGCCGCCGACGCTGCCACACATCCGCCTCGACCGTGCCTTGCAGTTCCTGATCGGAGACAAGCTCGCATGAACGACCGATCGAAGCCACGGCGGCCGGCGACGTTTCGGCTCGACGATCCCGGCGTCGTCGTCACTGAAGCCGACGAAACCAGCCGACTGAGTCGCGCCACGATCCAGATCACGCCGGAGCACGATCCGCAGGCGCTGCCGGTGCCGATTCAAACCGCGCTTCCCGCGCGCCGCGGTTTTCCCTGGGGCGCGCTGTTCTGGTCGGGCGTTGCCGGGTTGACGCTGCTCGGCACCGGGCTCGGCGTCGTCCATCTGATCGAGGATTTGTTTGCGCGCAGCGAAAGCCTCGGCTATGTCGGGTTAGCGTTTGCGCTCGTGACCGCGCTTGCGCTCGCGGTGGTGATCGGCCGCGAGGCGTTCGGTCTCGCGCGCCTCGCCGCGATCGAGCAGTTGCATCAGCGTGCCGCCGCAGTCCTTGCCAGCGACGATCGCAAGGAGAGCCGCGTCATCGTGCAGGACCTACTCAAGATCGCGCACCAAAACCCGCAGCTCGCGCGCGCCCGCGCCACCCTGGAGAGCCACACCGGTGAGATCATCGACGGCGCCGACATGATCCGGCTCGCCGAGCGCGAGCTGATGTCGCCGCTGGATGCCGAGGCGCGGCGGCTGGTGTCGTCAGCCGCGCAAAAGGTTTCGATCGTG
>NZ_JALBGZ010000374.1:0-6298 GCF_023006515.1 Bradyrhizobium sp. PRIMUS42 | reverse complement strand
GCAGCGTCGGCGTGCTCGCGGCGCTGCTCGCGCTGGCGCTCAATGCCGGCCGCTGGAAAATCTTCGCCACCGTCGCGCTCGCGCTGGCGTTGATCCGGGTCTATCCGGCGGACGAGGGCCGCGTCACCACGGTGCGCAGCTTCTTCGGCGTGCACAAGATCGTGGTGACGCCCGGTGGCTATTTCCATGTGCTGATGCACGGTACCACCATCCATGGCGCCGAGCGTTTCCGCAACAATGACGGCACGCCGGTCGCCGGCCGGCCCGAGCCGATCACCTATTATCACAAGGATGGCGGCATCGGTCAGGCCGTCAGCGCGATCCGCGAGCGCAAGGGTGCGCCGCTCAAGGTCGCCGCGATCGGCGTCGGATCGGGCACGCTCGCCTGTGCCGCCGCGCCTGGCGAGGACTGGACATTTTTCGAGATCGACCAGTCGATGGTCGATGCCGCGCGTGACCCCAAAAATTTCCGCTACATCTCGAGCTGCATGCCGGACATGAAACCGGTGATCGGCGATGCGCGCCTCACCTTCGCCAAGGAGCCCGACGGCGCCTACGACCTCATCATCGTCGATGCCTATTCGTCGGATGCAATCCCGATCCATCTCGCCACCGAAGAGGCGATGAAGATCTACAAGGACAAGCTCGCGCCGCATGGTGCCGTGGTCATGCACGTCTCCAACCGCCACCTCGATCTCGAGACCGTCGTGGTCGGCATTGCGGATGCCAACGATCTCAAGAGTTGGGTCTTCAACGAGGATTCAGGACGCGATGGTGACTACATTTTCTCGACCGACGTCGTCATCTCCGCGCGCGAGGATGCCGATATCGGCCGGCTCGCCGCCTCCAAATCATGGGAGCAGACCGAAGCCGACGACAGGGTGCGGGTCTGGACCGACGACTATTCCAACATCCTGGGCGCGTTGTATCGGCGCTTGAGGGACGGGGAGTAGAGCTGCAAGTCTGGGTGCTTTGTGCCCCGGCGCTGCGCAGCACAAAGTGATGCGCTGCAGATCCGGGGCCCATGGCGCAGGGTTCTGGGTCCCGGCTCTGCGGAGCAGCGTTGCACGCTGCACCGCGTCCGGGACACGAGAGCGATTCTACGGCTCGACCGGCGTCCCCGCCGGCAGCGCAATTCCCTTCTCGCCCGCGACGGCTCTCAACAGGTCCGGCCTGTCCGAGATAATGCCGTCGGCACCGAGCTCGATCATCCGCGTCATGTCTTCGCGCTTGTTGACCGTCCACACCACAACGCGCAATCCGAGGTCGTGGGCCTCCGAGATGAGCGCGGCGGTCACATCGCCGAAATAGGGCGACCAGATCGCACCGCCCGCAGCCTTGATCGTCCGCGGCAGCGAACCGCCGTGATCGGCCGGGCTGAAGCCCGCCGTCCAGTTGGTGGCCTTGTCCAGCGCCACTGTCTGGCCTGAGCCGCGCTGGAGCGTCAGGTACACCGTCGGGATCTTCGGAGCCTGCTGCTGGACGAGCTGCAAGGTTCTCCAGTCGAAAGACTGGATCATGACCCTGTCGGAAAAGGTTTCGGTCTCGATCAGTCCCAGCAGCTTCGCGACAAAGGCTTGCGGGTCGAGGGATTGGTCCGGATGGTTCGGATCGATCTTGGTCTCGATGTTCAAGCGCACACGCGAGTTGCCGGATTTTCGTACCAGCGCGAACAGCTCGCTCAAGGTGGGAATGCGTGTCCCCGGCAGGGCCCGCTGGTCGGGGAATTGTTTCGCATAGGCGCTGTCCGGCCGGATCTGGCCGACGTCATAGGTCCTGACCTCGTCGAGCCGCAGTTTTACCAAGGGCGTGCCGGGTGCAGTTATGTAGGCGCCGCCGACACCGCGGGCGAGATCAGGATTGAGCCCGCGCTCATGCGAGACGACGACCGCGCCGTCCGCGGTCACGCCGACGTCGAGCTCCAGCGTGTCCACGCCCATCGACAGCGCGTTGGCGAAGGCGGGCAGGGTGTTTTCCGGCAACAGCGCCCGCCCGCCGCGATGCGCCTCGAGGTCGAATCCCATGGCTTGTCCCGCCATCAGAATCGAGAACACGGTCACGATGGTCGCGGCACGTGATGGCATGGTGCCTCGAAGCGATATCTGCTGCTCGTGCTAATCGGCGAGAGCGGTCGATGGCGACCGCGGACGGTCGCGTCAGTTCTGATAGTAATAGCCGCGTGGCTGATAAACCTGCCGGGGCTGTGGCTGATAATAGCCCTGCTGGCCGTAGCCCTGATTGTAATATTGCTGCGGCTGCTGCTGATAGACCTGCGCGTCATAGAGCGGGCGGTTGGCCGAGCGCGGCGCGGGATAGCGCGCGCCGGTGTCGCTGCCGTCGGCGGGATAGATGTAGTTGTCGTCCTGCGGCATGTAGCGGCGGGCGGGCTGCGCCGGCGGCGTCAGGTTCACGGGATCGCCTGTGGTGGCGTATTGCTCCTCAGTGGGCTGCTGCGGAGCCCGCGCCACCGCAGTGTTGGCGCGGCCACGCGGATTGCGTGCCAGGGCCACTTGCGACGAGCCGGTCAGCGTCACCGTGGTGTTGAGCACGCCTTGCTGCTGCACCAGCGCATAGAGCGTCGAGGCATTCTGGCGCGACAGACGCACGCAGCCATGGGAGGCGGGCGAGCCGAGGCGGCCAACCGAGTCCGTGCCGTGGATGGCGTGACCTACTTTCGTGAAGAAGATCGCGTGCGGCATCGGCGCGTCGTCGAATTCCTTGGAGTAGTGATCCTCTTCCATCCGGAAGGTACGGAACGCGCCGCTCGGCGTCTCGCGCGAGGGGATGCCGGTCGACACCGGCCAGTGATAGCGCGCCACGCCGTCGACGGCGACGGTCATCTGCTGGTTGTCCTTGTCGACGGTGATCTCGACCTTGGCCTGCGCGGTGCCCGCGCTCAAAAGCATCAGGGATGTGAAAGCAATGAAAAATGAACGCATCTGGAAACGCATTTGAATTCTGGCCTCCGGCCTGTTCACGCTAGGCGCCGCGGCTCTCCGTCCCGGCGTGCAATATGCCTGCAATCCGGCTTTGGTTCCAGCGGCCTGCCTGCCCATCGTTAACGCGACGGCGGGCGTAAGCAAGGCCGCTTTGTGCCGCGTAGCTTGCGGCGGCGCTGACATTTTCGCGAGCGGCGCGGGTGCACCACGCCGACAATTCGTCACAAAGGCGCAACCATTCCGCCGCTCGGTGCGTTGATGATCGCCTACCTTTGACAGGCGCGCTCGCCGCCATTCACCCCGCATCATGCCCTGGGACCGAAGATGAACAAAGCCCGTCTCGCCGCCGCGCCATTGCCGGCCAGTTTGCCCGGCCGCCTGCTGTTCGCAGCTGCCGCCCTTCTGCTCGCGCTGTTGTCACTGCCGCAAGCCGGCCACGCCCAGGGCATCGTGCGCGGCGCCCAGGAAGGCTCCTATGAAGGTAACCGGATCGCCGGCCCCGTGGGCGGCGCGGTTGGAGGCGTCGTCGGCGCCGGTGTCGGCGGCGCCGTTGGCGCAGTCGAGGGTGTGCTTGGGATTCCCCACCGTCATTACCGCCACCGCTGCCGCGGCTACTATGACGGATATCACCACTTCCATTGCTATCGGTGATGGCCCCCGTAGCCCGGATGGAGCGCAGCGCAATCCGGGTCTTTCACGGCTCGGAAAGACTGCCCCGGATTTCGCTGCGCTCCATCCGCGCTACTAGCCGTCTCAATTCTTCAGCCGGTACCCCGTCCTGAAAATCCACCAGATCACGACCAGGCAGATCACCAGGAACGCCACCGTCATGCCGATGCTGACGGACACGCTGACGTCAGCGATCTCATAGAAGCTCCAGCGGAAGCCGGAGATCAGATAGACGACCGGGTTGAGCAGCGCCACCGTGCGCCAGGTGGGCGGCAGCATGTCGATGGAATAGAAGCTGCCGCCGAGGAAGGTCAGTGGCGTCACCACCAGCATCGGGATCATCTGCAGCTTTTCGAACCCGTCGGCCCAGATGCCGATGATGAAACCGAACAGGCTGAACGTCACCGCCGTCAGCACCAGGAAGGTCAGCATCCAGACCGGGTGCTGGATGTGCAGCGGCACGAACAGACCGGCTGTTGCCAGGATGATGAGGCCCAAAATGATCGACTTGGTCGCGGCGGCACCGACATAGCCGAGCACGATCTCGAAATAGGAGATCGGCGCCGACAGGATCTCGTAGATCGTGCCGGTGAATTTCGGAAAGTAGATGCCGAACGAGGCGTTGGCGATGCTCTGGGTCAGCACCGAGAGCATGATCAGGCCCGGCACGATGAAGGTGCCGTAGCTGACGCCCTCGACCTGGCTGATGCGCGAGCCGATCGCGGCGCCGAAGACCACGAAATAGAGAGAGGTGGAAACCACCGGCGAGACGATGCTTTGCAGCAGCGTGCGCCAGGTGCGCGCCATTTCGAACAGATAGATGGCGCGGATGGCGCGGTGGTTCATGACGTCCTCACGAGATCGACGAAGATGTCCTCGAGCGACGATTGCGTCGTATCGAGATCGTTGAAGCGGATGCCGGCGGTGCGGAGATCGCCGAGCAGGCTGGTGATGCCGGTGCGCTCACCCTTGGTGTCGTAGTCGTAGACCAGCGTGGCGCCGGCATCGCAGAGTTCGAGCTCGTAATGGCTGAGGCTTTCCGGCAGCGACGTGATCTTGTTCTGCAGATGCAGCGTCAGCCGCTTCTTGCCGAGCTTCTGCATCAAGGTCGTCTTGTCCTCGATCAGCACGATCTCGCCCTTGTTGATGACGCCGATGCGGTCGGCCATCTCCTCGGCTTCCTCGATGTAATGCGTGGTGAGGATGATGGTGACGCCGGACTGCTGGAGGGTGCGCACCACCTCCCACATGCCCTTGCGCAACTCGACGTCGACACCGGCGGTCGGCTCGTCCAGGAACAGGATCTGCGGCTCGTGCGACAGCGCTTTGGCGATCATCACGCGGCGCTTCATGCCGCCGGACAGCGTGATGATCTTGTTGTCCTTCTTGTCCCACAGCGAGAGGTCCTTCAGCACCTTCTCGATATGGGCAGGATTCTTCGGCTTGCCGAACAGGCCGCGGGAGAAGCTCACGGTGGCCCACACACTCTCGAAGGAATCGGTGTGCAATTCCTGCGGCACGAGTCCGATCAGCGAGCGCGCCTTGCGGTAGGAGGTCCGGATGTCCTCGCCGCCGACGAGGACGCGGCCTTCGCTGGCATTGGCGATGCCGCAGATGATCGAGATCAGCGTGGTCTTGCCCGCACCGTTGGGACCGAGCAGCGCGAAGATCTCGCCGCGCTTGATGTCGAGATTGACGTTCTTGAGCGCCGTGAAGCCGGACCCATAGGTCTTGGACAGATTGGCGACGGAAATGATTGAGGACATGATGGCCGCAAGGCTGGGGGCAAAGGCTGGGAGGGGAGGCTGGAACCGTCCGGGGAGGGAGGTCAGCGGAGCCCTGAAATAGGAACGCACTTGCCCGGCCGCAATTGTCCGGAGGAAAATGGTCCCCAAACAGGCCCTTTGGTGGCATGTTTCGGGCAGGTGTGTTGCGCGATGGTCACGGGCTGTGGCTAAGATTGTCGTTCACGTGCCTCTTTGTTGCGTCTGCGAGCAGGCCGTGGCTACGATTCCGGCCAATCGCAAAGCGTATTGTCCCCAGGGAATAGATCGATGAGACCGAACGGCCGTCACACCGCCGGCGCCAGCCAGTTGTCCGCCCTCCGCGTGTGGGCGATGTGCCTGCTCCTGCTGTCAGCTATTGCCATCAACCCGACCACCGCCAAGGCCGCGCCCAGCCAGGCCGCGGCCGCGACCACGCATGTCTACCTGCTTCGCGGTGTGCTCAACATTTTCTCGCTCGGGCTCGACACGATCGGTGCCCGGCTCCAGGCGCAGGGCGTCCCTGTGACCGTCGCCAACTTCGTCTCCTGGTCCTCGCTCGCCGATGAAGCCGCGACCGCCTACAAGGCCGGCCGGCTCAAGACCATCGTCCTGGTCGGCCATTCCTCCGGCGCGACCGCGCTGCCCGACATGATCGCGAAACTCAACCGGCTCGGCGTGCCCGTGAAGCTCGCGATCGGCCTCGACTCCGTGTTCAAGACCAGGCTCTCGACCGGCGCGGAGCGTTACATCAACATCTATATCGGCGATGGTCCCGGCGAGCCGGTGAAGCGCGCCGACGGTTTCCGCGGCAAGCTCGACAACGTCGACGTGCGCGGCACCGGCGTCGGCCATATCTCGATCGACAAGAACGAGGCGATCCAGCGCCGCGTCATCGCCGAGATCGACGCAGCGATCATGCGCTCG
>NZ_JALBGZ010000373.1:0-6298 GCF_023006515.1 Bradyrhizobium sp. PRIMUS42 | reverse complement strand
GGCCACCGCTCAGCTCGAACGGGCCCGCGCGGTCGCGCAGCAGGCGGCGCTGAACCTGTCTTATACGGAGATCACCGCGCCGGTCGACGGCACGGTCGGCGCCCGGAGCTTGCGGGTCGGCCAATACGTGCAAGCCGGCACGCAATTGATGGCGGTCGTGCCGCTCGATGCGGTTTATGTCGTTGCGAACTTCAAGGAAACCCAGCTCACGCATGTGCGGCCGGGACAGCCGGTCGAACTGCACGTCGACAGCTTCCGCAACAAGACCCTGCGCGGTCACGTCGACAGCCTGTCGCCGGCGAGCGGGCTCGAATTCGCGCTGCTGCCACCGGACAACGCCACCGGCAATTTCACCAAGATCGTGCAGCGCGTTCCGGTCAAGATCGTGCTGGACGACCACAACCTCACCGGCCTGCTGCGCCCCGGCATGTCGGCGGTGCCGACCGTGAACACCAAGCAAGCGGTGCTGGCCGAGCGCGAGACGGCCAAGCGTCTGGCCGACACCACGTCTCGCGCGAACGGCGGCTGAATCCATGAACACGCTGCAACCGACCGTCAACGCCACCGGTCTCTCCGCCTCCGCTGCGCCCGCCGCACCGGCGGTGTCCGCAAGAACCTGGATTGCGGTGATCGGCGCCACGCTCGGCGCTTTCATGGCGGTGCTGAACATCCAGATCGTCAACGCCTCGCTCGCGGACATCCAGGGCGCGATCGGCGCCGGCATCGACGACGGCGGCTGGATTTCGACCTCCTATCTGATCGCGGAGATCGTGGTAATCCCGCTCTCCGGCTGGCTCGCACAGGTATTCTCGATCCGCATCTATCTGCTCACCAACGCGATCCTGTTCCTCCTGCTGTCGGCGGCATGCGCACTGGCGCAGGACCTGCCGCAGATGATCGTGCTGCGCGCCGTGCAGGGGTTCACCGGCGGCGTTCTAATTCCGATGGCATTCACGCTGATCATCACGCTGCTGCCGCGGGGAAAACAACCGGTCGGCCTTGCCCTGTTCGCGCTGTCGGCGACGTTCGCGCCCGCGATCGGCCCGACCATCGGCGGCTATCTCACCGAGAATTTCGGCTGGGAGTACATCTTCTACGTCAACCTCGTCCCCGGCGCGATCATGGTCGGCATGCTCTGGTACGCGCTCGACGCAAAGCCCATGAAGCTGTCTCTCCTGCGCGAGGGCGACTGGGCCGGCATCATCACCATGGCGATCGGGCTCTCGGCGCTCCAGACCGTGCTGGAGGAAGGAAACAAGGACGACTGGTTCGGCTCACCCTTCATCGTCAGGCTGTCAGTGATCGCAGCCGTTGCACTGACCGCCTTCCTGATCATCGAACTGACGGTAAAGAAGCCGCTGCTCAATCTGCGCCTGCTCGTCCGCCGCAATTTCGGCTTCGGCATGCTCGCAAATTTCCTGCTCGGTATCGCACTCTACGGCTCCGTGTTCATCCTGCCGCAATATCTGGCTCGCATTCAGGGCTACAATGCCGAGCAGATCGGCATGGTGCTGGCCTGGACCGGATTGCCACAGCTCCTCTTGATCCCTCTCGTGCCACGCCTGATGCAGCGGTTCGACGCGCGGATCCTCATCGGCGTCGGCTTCGTGCTGTTCGCTGCTTCCAACTTCATGAACATCTATATGACCAACGATTATGCCGCCGACCAGCTGCTGTGGCCCAATGTCGTCCGCGCCATCGGTCAAGCATTGGTGATGGCTCCGCTGTCGGCCGTCGCAACCGCAGGCATCGAGCCGGAGAACGCGGGCTCAGCCTCCGGCCTGTTCAACATGATGCGCAATCTCGGCGGTGCCGTCGGCATCGCGCTGCTCCAGACCGTGCTGACGAAGCGCGAGCAATATCACTCCAACGTGCTGATGCAGTCGGTCTCGGTGTTCGAGCAGGCCACCCGTACACGGCTGGAACAGCTCATTCAATATTTCGTCAATCACGGCATCCTCGACCGTGCAGACGCCGCGCATCGCGCCTATGTCGCGATCGGTCATGGCGTGCAGAAGCAGGCTTATATCTTCGCCTTCAGCGACACGTTCTATCTGCTCGGCATGGCGCTGATCGTGGCTTTGGCTGCCGTCCTTTTCCTGAAGAAGCCCGGCCAGACCTCGGCTGGCGGAGCCCACTGACATCAACCGTAGGAAGCAAGGAGAACGACCATGAAGCCCCGCATGAACTTCTACCAGGCCGCCCCCGACACGATGAAGGCACTGATGGCGCTGGAGGAGCAGATCCAGTCTACCGGACTGGAGAAATCACTGATCGAGCTCGTCAAGATCCGGGCGTCGCAGATCAACGGCTGCGCCTTCTGCATCAACATGCACACCGAGGACGCGCGCAAGCGCGGCGAGACCGAGCAGCGCATCTACCTGCTCAATGCCTGGCGCGAGTCCCCGCTCTATTCCGACCGCGAGCGCGCGGCGCTGGCCTGGACCGAATCGGTGACACTGATTTCGGAGACGCACGCGCCCGACGATGTCTATGAGCAGGTCCGCGCACAGTTCTCCGATGCGGAGACGGTGAACCTGACCATGCTGATCGGCGCCATCAACGCCTGGAACAGGATCGCGATCGCGTTCCGCGCGGTCCATCCCGTGAAGGTGAAGGCGTCGGTGGCGTGAGCTGCGGCGCGCGCCTCAGCGCAGGTCCCGCAGGGTGGGCAAAGGCGCACTTGCGCCATGCCCACCCTACGAAAGCTATGACAGCGGAGTGCGCGGCTAAACCGCGGTCGCCTTGGCGAACTCCACGTAGATCTCGCGCAGCCGCGTGGCCATCGGACCGGGCTTGCCGTCGCCGACCTTCTGGCCGTCGATCGCAACCACCGGCTGGACGAACAGCGACGCCGAGGTGGCAAAGGCTTCCTTGGCGGCAAGCGCTTCCGCAACCGTGAAAGAACGCTCCTCGACGCGAAGCTGGCGCTCTTCGGCGAGTGCCACCACCGCCTTGCGGGTGCAGCCGGGCAGGATCGCGTTGGAGTTCTTGCGGGTCACGATGACGTCGTCCTTGGTGAGGATGAACGCTGAGGACGAACCGCCTTCGGTGACATAGCCGTCTTCCAGCATCCAGGCCTCGCCCGCGCCGGCTTCGGCCGCCGCCTGCTTTGCCAATACTTGCGCCAGCAGCGCCACACTCTTGATGTCGCGCCGCTCCCAGCGGATGTCCGGCACGGTGATGACGTTGATGCCGGTCTTCGCCGACGCCGCGTTGATGATGTCCTTCTCCGAGGTGAACATCACCAGGCTCGACTTGACGTCGCCTTTGGGAAACGGAAAGTCGCGGCCCTTGTCGGCGCCGCGCGTCACCTGGAGGTAAACGAGGCCGTTCGTGAGCGTGTTGCGCGCGATCAGTTCCTTCTGCAGCTCGGTGATCCGCTCGACCGTCTCCGGAAGCCTCAAGCTGATCTCGCCGACCGAGCGCTCAAGCCGCGCCAGATGCGAGGCATTGTCGACCAGCTTGCCGTCGAGCACGGCCGAGACCTCATAGATGCCGTCGGCGAACAGGAAGCCGCGATCGAGGACCGAGATTTTGGCGTCCGAGAGCGGGACGAATGAGCCGTTGACGTAGGCGATCGGGTCCAAGGCAGGTCTCCTGGGGGGAAGGGGATTTGGCTCTCGGTATAGGAGATTTGGCGAGCCTGATAAACCCTCGATCCGTCATTCCGGGGCATTCGCGAAGCGAATGAGCCCGGAATCCATCTCGCCTCTCGTCCTGCCGCACATTGGATCCTCAGATGCGCAATTGCGCATCATAGCTCGCGCTACGCGCGCCTCGGGGCGGAGTTAATGCGACAGAATCTTCGACAGGAACTTCTGCGCACGGTCGCTGCGCGGCTTGCCGAAGAAGTCTTCCTTCGCCGCGTCCTCGACGATCTCGCCGCGGTCCATGAAGATCACGCGATTGGCCACTTTACGGGCAAAGCCCATCTCGTGGGTGACAACCATCATGGTCATGCCTTCATGAGCGAGGTCCACCATGACGTCGAGCACCTCGCTGACCATTTCCGGGTCGAGCGCCGAGGTCGGCTCGTCGAACAGCATGACGATCGGATCCATGGCGAGCGCTCGGGCGATCGCAACGCGCTGCTGCTGGCCGCCGGACAGGTTCGCGGGAAACTTCTGCGCCTGCTCCTTGAGGCCGACGCGCTCCAGCAGCTGCATGCCTTTTGCTATCGCCTTGTCGCGCGACCGGTCGAGCACCTTCTGCTGCGCGAGGCAGAGATTGTCGATGATCTTCAGGTGCGGAAACAGCTCGAAGTGCTGGAACACCATGCCGACGCGCGAACGCAGCTTCGGCAGGTTGGTCTTGGGATCGTTGACCTTGGTGCCATCGACGCTGATGTCGCCGCTCTGGAACGGCTCCAGCGCGTTGACGCATTTGATCAGCGTCGACTTGCCCGAGCCCGAGGGGCCGCAGACCACGACCACCTCGCCCTTGGTGACGCTGGTGGTGCAATCGGTCAGCACCTGGAAGCTCGGCGTGTACCATTTGTTGACGTGGCTGATTTCGATCATGAGCGGCTAGCCCTAGCGAATGATGGCGATGCGCGCCTGCAGGCGGCGGACGCCGAAGGATGCGATACAGGAAATGGTGAAGTAGACGACCGCTGCGAACAGATACATTTCGACCAGGCGCCCGTCGCGCTGCGCCACCTTGCTTGCCGCTCCCAGGAAGTCCGTGATCGACAGGACGTAGACCAGCGAAGTGTCCTGGAACAGGACGATGGTCTGCGTGATCAGAACCGGCAGCATGTTGCGGAAGGCCTGCGGCAGCACGACGTAGCGCATGGTCTGGGCGTAGGTCAGCCCCAGCGCACTGGCCGCGGCCGGCTGGCCGCGCGAGATCGACTGGATGCCGGCACGCATGATCTCGGAGAAATACGCGGCCTCGAACATGATGAAGGTGATGAGCGAGGAGGCGAAGGCGCCGACGCTGATCGGGCGCGCGGCCCCCGTCACCCACTGCCCGATATAGGGCACCAGGAAGTAGAACCAGAAGATCACCAGCACCAGCGGCAGCGAGCGCATGAAGTCGACATAGATTCCGGCGATGCGGCCGAGGACCTTGAAGCCGGAGAGCCGCATCAGCGCGAGTGCCGTGCCGAAGACGAGACCGCCAAGGGCCGCGAGCCCCGTCAGCGTCAGCGTGAAGGTCATGCCCTCGAGGAACAGATAGGGCAGCGCGCGGCGGATGACGTCAAAATCGAGATTGCCGAACATCGCTTATTTCCCCGTGATGTAGCCGGGGATCGCGACCCAGCGCTCGAGAAAGCGCATTCCGGTCACGACGACGGCGTTGACGAGGAGGTAGAGGATGGTCGCGGCGGTGAAGGCCTCGAACACCTGGAACGAGAATTCCTGCATCGAACGCGCCTGTCCGGTCAGCTCGAGCAGGCCGATGGTGATCGCGACGGCGGTGTTCTTGATGGTGTTGAGGAATTCGGACGTCAGCGGCGGCAGGATGATGCGGAACGCCATCGGCAGCAGCACGTAGCGATAGCCCTGCGCGGTGGTCAGGCCCAGCGCGGTTGCGGCCATCTTCTGCCCGCGCGGCAGCGAGCCGATGCCGGCCTGTAGCTGCACGGCGACGCGTGCCGACATGAAGAAGCCGACGCCGATCGCCGCCGTCCAGAACGGCGCGTTGGGCAGCTGCTTCAGCCATGTGCCGGCGCCTTTTGGCAGCAATTCCGGCAGCACGAAGAACCACAGGAAGAGCTGCACCAGCAGCGGCATGTTGCGGAAGAATTCGACATAGGCGAAGCCGAACCAGTTCGCCCCCTTCGAGGGCAGCGTGCGCATCACGCCGACGAGCGAGCCGGTGATCAGCGCGATGACCCAGGCCAGCGCCGCGGTCTTGAGGGTCAGCACCAGGCCCGACAAGAGCATGTCGAGATAGGTGCCGGTCCCCATCGGGTTCGGCTGGAAGAAGATTCCCCAGTTCCAGTTATAGTTCACGTGTCCCCCGCGCGAACGCGCCAGTCAGAGCTATCTTGGCCGCCTATGCAAATGTCCGGCCATCCCTGTGTCAAGAGTGGCCGGACATGATTCCTATCGAAAGATCGAAGTTATCTTACTTATAGTCGTCCGGATTGGGCGAATCCGTCGGCTTGGCGAACTCGTTCTTCAGCTCGGCCGAGATCGGGGTGTTGAGATTCAGCCCCTTCGGCGGGATCTTCTGCGTGAACCACTTGTCGTAGATCTTCTGCGCCTCGCCGGAGGTGTAGAGCGCCGCGGTCGCGGCATCGACGACCTTCTTGAAGGCGGCGTCGTCCTTGCGCAGCATGATGCCG
>NZ_JALBGZ010000372.1:0-6339 GCF_023006515.1 Bradyrhizobium sp. PRIMUS42 | reverse complement strand
GGCGCATCCTGTCGATCGCGGCACTGAATTCCGCCGTGGTGGTGGTGCTGGTGGCGATGATCTGGAACGGCGCGCAGGTGCTGGGCTCGGCCTGGGGCGACGTGCGCCAGGTGCGCGAGTCCGACCGCATCCTGGCGCTGCTCGAAAGCGAGACCGGACGCCTGCACAATCTGATCCACCGCTACATCAACCAGCCGAGCCCGGACCTGTTCGCCGAGATCCTGCTGCTGCGCGAGGCGGTGCTGGGCACGCTGTCCAACCGCGCCGCCAAGGACCCGATGCTGTCCGGCTCGGTCGAGGAGCTGGAGCGCACCACCGACCGTTTCCTCAACGGCTTCGGCGAGCTGCGCAGCGTGCAGGCCACCATCGCGAAAACTTATGAGGAGCAGGTGCAGGGCCCGGCCAGGGACATGGCGGGCCTCTACTCCATCATCGAAGGCGCCACCGGCCATCGCGACGCGCTGATCTGGCCCTCGCTGGGGAAATCCCGCGAGGCCTTCACCGCGATGCTGGTGGCGGCCAATTCCTATTATCTGTCGCTGTCATCGGGCGCGGCCGACGACGCGCGGCGCAACACCGAGACGATCGAGAAGACCATCCCCGTGATGATCGATCTCGCCGACAACGACCTGCAGAAGATGGCCTTGCGGCGGCTTGGAGCCCGCACCGCCTCGCTGCGCGAGGGCTTTGCAAAGCTCTCCGAGCAGCTTGCGAGCCGCACCGAGCTGCTCCGCAACACCATCGACGCCAGCCAGGCCGAGGCGATCGGGGCCATCGACGATCTCTCGACCAAGATGCGCAAGCGCGAGCAGAAGGCGCAGGAGACGTTCGACCGCACGCTGGCCGCCATTTCCAGGCGGGTGCTCTCGATCGCGGTGGTCTTCCTCGGCATCATCCTCACCGCCGGCGTGATGATCGCGCTGTCGATCCGCCTGCCGCTGCAGCAGATCATGGCCGCGATGCGCGCGATCACGCTCGGCGACCTCGACCGCGAGGTGCAAGGCACCAAGGCACGTGACGAGGTCGGGGCCATGGCGCGCGCGGTCGAGGTGTTCCGAGAGAACGCGATCGCCAAGCGCCAGACCGAGGACGAGCTGCGCGCGTCCAAGGAGAAGGCCGAGAGCGCGCTGCTCGAGCTCAATGCCGCGCAGCAGAATCTGATCGACGCCGAACGGCTGGCGGCGCTCGGCGGCCTCGTTGCCGGCGTCGCGCACGAGGTCAACAACCCGATCGGCATCAGCCTGACCGTTGCCTCCAGCTTCGCCCGACGCACCGAAATCTTCGAAGCCCAGCTCAAGGGTGAGGGCGGCCTGCGCCGCTCGCAGCTGGAAGAGTTCGTGCAGTCCTCGCGCGACGCCTCCCAGCAGCTGGTCGCCAATCTCCAGCGCGCCGGCGAGCTGATCCAGTCGTTCAAGCAGGTCGCGGTGGACCGCTCCCATGCCGAGCGGCGGCAATTCTCGCTCAGCGAGGCCACCGACCAGATCATCGCCAGCCTGCGCCCGGTGCTGAAGCGCTCGCCGACCACGCTCCAAGTCGACGTGCCCGAGGGGCTGCTGCTCGACGGCTATCCGGGCTCCTATGGCCAGATCCTGACCAACCTGTTCCTCAACGCCGCCAACCACGCCTTCGCCGACGGGCGCGCCGGCACGATCACGATCTCGGCGCGGCCGCGCGGGGCCGACGACATCGAGCTCATCTTCACCGATGACGGGGCCGGCATGACCCCCGACGTGCAGCGCCAGGCCTTTGACCCTTTCTTTACCACCCGGCGCAATGAAGGCGGCACGGGACTTGGCCTGCATATCGTCTATAACCTCGTCACCCAGCAGCTCGGCGGGCGCATGATGCTGGAATCCAAGCTGGGACAAGGCACCACTTTTCGCATTATCATGCCCCGGGTCGCCAAGGGCGGCGCGCAAAGCACAGAAAGTGACGGGACTTCTCAATGGCCGAACAGGACGATGTCCTCCACCTGATCGACGATACCGGTACCGCGTCGGAGGATAGCAACGCCCGGAAATGGAAGATCGCCGTCATCGACGATGATCCGGCCGTGCATGACGGCACCCGTTTCGCGCTGTCCGACTACAGCCTCAACGGCCAGGGCCTCGAGATCCTCTCGGCCTATTCCGCGGCGGAAGGCCGCAAGCTGATGGCCGAGCACGGCGACATTGCCGCCGTGCTGCTCGACGTCATCATGGAGACCGACGTCGCCGGCCTCGAGCTGGTCGAGTTCATCCGCAACGAGATCCGGAACGAGACCGTGCGCATCATCCTGCGCACCGGACAGCCCGGCCAGGCGCCGGAGCGGCGCGTGATCGTGCAGTACGACATCAACGACTACAAGGCCAAGACCGAGCTGACCGCCGACAAGCTGTTCACCTCGCTGACCGCGGCGCTGCGCTCCTATCAGCAGCTCGAGCGCATGGTGCAGACGCGGCGCGGGCTCGAGATCATCATCGACGCGGCTTCCACGCTGTACGACTTCAAGTCGATGCAGCGGCTCGCCGAGGGCGTGCTGACCCAGCTTGCCTCGCTGCTCAACGTCGACTGCGCCGGTATACTGGTCTTGCGCGACAATGGCGGCATCGACCCCGAGCTCTCGGTGCTCGCCGGCAGCGGCTGCTACAGCCGCTTCATCGGCACCACCACGTCGAAGGCGCTCGATCCCGATCTGCGCTCGATGGTGGAGGCCGCGTTCCAGCGCCGCAAGAACGAATTCGCCGACCATCGCAGCGTGATCTATCTGCGCACCGGAAGCGGCCGTGAGGTGGTGGTGCTGCTGCAGGCCGAGCGCGAGCTGTCCGAGACCGACCGCTCGCTGGTCGAGATCTTCTCCTCCAGGCTCTCGATCGCGTTCGACAACGTCATCCTCTACCAGCAGCTCCAGGACGCCAACACGCAGCTGGAGGACCGCGTCGCCCAGCGCACCCGCGCCCTGATGCAGGCCAACCGCCGCCTCTCGGCGCAATGGCTGCGGCTGCAGCGCGCCAACGGCTTCAAGAACGAGATTTTGGGCACCGTCGCGCACGATCTGAAGAACCCGCTCGGCGTCATCCTCGGCCGCACCGAGATGCTGAAGGAGCTGATCTCGACCGGCGCGTCGGAAAGCGGCGTCGTCGCCCAGGTCGATCACATCCGCGACGCCACAAAGCGGCTGACCACGATGGTCGACCATCTGATCTCGGACGCGATGGCCGATGCTTTCGACATCACCATCCGCCGCGAACCGGTCGACGTCGCGGCCCTGGTCAAGGAGGTCGCCGAGGCCAACCAGCCGCTCGCCGTCAACAAGCAGCAGGCGATCAGCGTCACCGCGCCGGCCAACATCGTCACCATGTGCGACACCGACCGCATCCGCGAGGCGATCGACAATCTCATCAGCAACGCCATCAAATATTCGCCCATCGGCGGCAAGATCGACGTCGCCGTCAGCCACGAGGGCGGCGACACCGTCGTCCGCGTCAGCGACGAGGGCGCCGGCCTGTCCCCGGAGGATCTCGGCCGCCTGTTCGGCCGGTTCCAGCGGCTGTCGGCAAAACCGACCGCCGGCGAGAGCTCGACGGGACTTGGCCTGTCCATCGTCAAGCGTATCGTCGACATGCATGGCGGCGAGGTGACCGCCGACAGCGGCGGCCCCGGCAAGGGCTCGACCTTCACCATCACCCTCCCCGCGACCGAATTGCCGTGATCCAGAGACCATGACCCAAAGCCCGCACATCATGATCGTCGACGATGAAGCCCCGGCCCGGGAGATGGTCGGCGATTATCTCAAGATGCACGGCTTCACCGTGACGCTGTGCGACGGCGGCAAGTCGTTGCGCGCCGCGATCGACGGCAGCATGCCCGACCTCGTCGTGCTCGACCTCAACATGCCCGAGGAGGACGGCCTCTCGATCATCCGTGACCTCAAGAGCCGCATCAACGTGCCCGTCATCATGCTGACGGCGACCGCAAGCCCGATCGATCGTGTGGTGGGGCTCGAGCTCGGCGCCGACGACTACGTGGCAAAGCCCTGCGAGCTGCGCGAGCTGATGGCGCGCATCCGCTCGGTGCTGCGGCGGAGCGTGCCGGCCAAGGCGGCAGTGCCTGATGCGGCGGCGGCGAAATCCGACAAGGACCAGCTCGTGCGATTCGGCACCAAATGGCTCGATCTCGAAGCCCAGGCCCTGCGCGACGACGAGGGCAACGAGCATCCGTTGACGGCATCCGAGTTCGGACTGCTCAAGGTGTTCGCGGCCAATCCGAAGCGCGTGCTGTCGCGGGAGCGCCTGTTGGAATTGGCCAATGCGCGCGACGCCGAAGCCTTCGACCGCGCCGTCGATCTGCGCATCATGCGCATCCGGCGCAAGATCGAGCCCGATCCGGCCAAGCCCGCCGTGATCCGCACCATCCGCGGCGGCGGCTATCTGTTCTCGCCGGCGGGCGAGAAGGCGTAGGGCTAGCCACGGGCGAGGTGCCGTAGGGTGGGCAAAGCGGAGCGTGCCCACCAATCTCTCCATATTTGCGAAAGATCGTGGGCACAGCGCTTCGCGCCTTTGCCCCGCCCTACGAGATCGTCGTTTTGGCTACGCGCGCTCCCGGCGACGGTGGGTGCGGCGCGACCAAACGCAAGGCCCGGAAATTCGTTCCTACCTTGCCGAGACGCCGTCCCCCGTATTTTCCGTACATTGAAATTCCACGACTTTTTGCTCCGAATGTTTCGTCGCCCCGCGTCGGACGAAACAATTTGGCGGCGCACGAAACCATTTTCCCCTTTTCGTGCAGACGTCCCGAAACGTTGGCTCATTAACACTTTGGTCCAAGGAAACGCCGCTCGGTTGCGGCGCTACGGGGAGCCAAGTCAATGCGGAACGTCATCGCCATCAACGCCCAGGCCAGCCAGAGCATCATCGCCGCTCAGGCGACTTCGGACGACATGCTTCTCGAAAGCATTGCCGGCGGCAACCGGACGTCGATGCATATCCTTTATTGCCGGCATAATGTGCGGGTGTACCGCTTCATCCTGCGCATCGTGCGTGACGCCACCGCGGCGGAAGACCTCGTCAGCCAGGTGTTTTTGGACGTGTGGCGGACCGCCGGCCAATTCCAGGGCCGCTCGCAGGTTTCGACCTGGCTGCTCTCGATCGCCCGCTTCAAGGCCCTGACCGCGATGCGCCAGCGGCGCTTCGAGGACATCGACCAGGAAGACGTGCGCCAGATTCCCGACGATGCGGAGACGCCCGAGACATCGCTCGACCGCAGCGACACCAGCGCCATCCTGCGTGCCTGCGTGCAGAAGCTGTCGCCCGCACATCGCGAGATCATCAACCTCGTCTACTACCACGAGAAGTCGGTGGAGGAGGTCGGGCAGATCATCGGCATCCCCCAGAGCACCGTGAAGACGCGGATGTTCTATGCCCGCAAGCAGCTGGCCGAATTGCTTAAGGGCTGTGGCGTCGAGCGTTTCGCCGCCTGACGTCAACGATTTCAAAGGGATGGGCCCGATGTCGGGCGCTCTCCCGGACACGGAAGTGTTACCACCGACGAAACAATTGAAACAAAGCACAACATCAGGCGGAAAAACTTCCCCCCTATAAAGCGGCCATACGGTTTAGTTAAACCTCCCAAGAACTCCAGCGACCCGGACGGGATGCCCCCCTCCGGGTTGTTTTGTGTTTGGGCTGAGCGGTTGCCGCGGGCTCCCGCCTCTCCCGCTTGTGGGAGAGGCCGACGCACTCGCAGAGTGCGGCGGGTGAGGTTCTTTCCTCTGGGGGATTGCCCCGTCGAGGAGATACCCTCTCCCCGGCCCTCCCCCGCAAGCGGGGGAGGGAGCGCACTTCCCGCTCAGCTCGGAGCTGCGTCCCGCAGAACCAGCCCCCGTCACGAAGGCGTGACGCTGCGTAACGCGCCCTGCATCCATTCCGAACTGCCCTCGTGACCTCCTTCACGAGTGCGCCATGCTCGAACTTGTCTTCGCTCTCCTCGCCGGCATTCTCACCATCGCCGCGCCCTGCACGCTGCCGATGCTGCCGATCCTGCTTGGCGCCTCGATCGGCCGCGTGGGGCATCTGCGCCCTGCGATGATCGCGCTCGGCTTCGTCATCTCGTTCTCGGCGACCGCGCTGCTACTCGGAGCGATCACGCGGCTGTTCGATTTCGATCCGAACGTGCTGCGCGAGGCGGCCTCGATCCTGCTGCTCGGCTTCGGCCTGTTGATGCTGTGGCCGACGCCGTTCGAATGGCTGTCGATGCGGCTCAATGGCTGGCTCGATCTCGGCAATTCCAGCGCCGCGCAGCGCGAGGGCGCGCTCGGCGGGCTCATCCTCGGTACCACGCTCGGCCTGGTCTGGACGCCCT
>NZ_JALBGZ010000371.1:0-6346 GCF_023006515.1 Bradyrhizobium sp. PRIMUS42 | reverse complement strand
CAGGCTTGCTGACGCGCGCTGCGAATGTCGGCCTCGTGCGCGGGCTGCTCGCCAAGCGGATGCGCTCGGAGGCGGCGAAGGCCGCGTCCCGCGAGCATTATCCGGCGCCGTATGCGCTGATCGACCTCTGGGAGTCCCATGGCGGCAGCAAGGCCGCGATGCTGAAGGCGGAGCAGGCTTCCTTCGCCAAGTTGATGGTGACCCCGACTGCCCAGAACCTGATCCGCGTCTTCTTCCTGCGCGAGCAGATGAAGAAAGCCGCAGGCAGCGGCAACACCATCAGGCATGTCCATGTCATCGGCGCCGGCGCCATGGGTGGCGACATCGCGGCCTGGTGCGCGGGGCAGGGGCTGCGCGTCTCGCTCGCCGATATGAAAGCCGAGCCGATCGCGGGCGCGGTGAAGCGCGCCGCCGAGCTCTACGGCAAGATCATCCGCAAGCCGACCGACGTGCGCGACGCGCTCGATCGCCTCATTCCCGACATGGACGGGGAGGGCGTGCGCAACGCTGATCTCATCATCGAGGCGGTGCCGGAGAAGCTCGAGCTGAAGCAGAAGGTCTATGCCGGGCTTGAGCCGCGGATGAAGCCGGGCGCGATCCTCGCCACCAACACGTCGAGCATCCCGCTTCAGGACTTGCGCAACGGCCTGACGCGGCCGGAGCGGCTGGTCGGCCTGCATTTCTTCAATCCGGTGTCGCGGCTGCAATTGGTCGAAGTCGTCAGTCACGATGGCAATGACCCGCAGGTGCTGAAGCATGCGCTCGCGTTCGTCGGTGCGATCGACCGCCTGCCGTTGCCCGTGAAGAGCTCGCCGGGCTTCCTCGTCAATCGCGCGCTGACACCGTACATGCTGGAAGCGATGGTGATGCTGGACGAGAAGATCGACCAGCGCCTGATTGACGCCGCCGCCGAGCAATTCGGCATGCCGATGGGGCCGATCGAGCTCGCCGATCAGGTCGGGCTCGATATCTGCCTCGACGTCGGCGACATGCTGCGCACGAAATTCGGCGATCTCCTACCGCCGACGCCGGCCTGGCTGCGCGACAAGGTCGCCAAGGGTGAGCTCGGCCGCAAGACCGGCAAGGGTTTTTACACCTGGAAGGACGGCAAGGCGGAGAAGGCGCCGCTCCCTGAGACCGGCCCGCGCGTCACCGACCAGATGATCGACCGCCTGGTGCTGCCGATGTCCAATGTCTGCGTCGCGGCGCTGCGCGAGGGCATCGTCGATGATGCCGACGCCGTCGACGGCGCCATGATCTTCGGCACCGGTTATGCGCCGTTCCGCGGCGGTCCGCTGAATTATGCCCGCACACGCGGCGTGGAAAACATTGTGTCCACCCTGCGCGGGCTGGCCGAGCGATTCGGAGCGCGCTTTGCGCCCGATCCGGGCTGGGACAATTTTAGGTGAAACCGGCATGAACGAACAGGCGAACACCGAGCCGAGCGGCGATCTCTGCATTCGCACGCTGGCAATGCCAGCCGACACCAACGCGAATGGCGACATCTTCGGCGGTTGGCTGCTGAGCCAGATGGACGTCGGCGGCGGCGTGTTTGCGTCAAAGGCCGCGAAGTCGCGTACCGTGACGGTTGCGATCGAGGCGATGAATTTTCGCAAAGCGGTCTATGTCGGCGATCTCGTGTCGGTCTACGCCAATCTTGTCCGCGTTGGCCGCACTTCGCTCACCGTGCACCTGGAAGCGTGGGCGCTGCGTCGCGGGGAGGAGCATCCGTTTCTCGTCACCGACGGCAATTTCACCTACGTCTCGATCGACGAACACGGTCGCCCGCAAGCGGTTCGCGCGACTGACACAACGATCGCGACGTAATCGCGCGCGACGCTCTGCCTCATCTCACGAATGCGTGGCAAGCGCCGCCAAACGCGGCGCGACTGAGTCATCCTCGTCGCGGCTTCGCCAAGAACCAGTCATAAAACGGATGAGGTCCCGGCGTACTCAGTTGCGTGTCGATTCGGGGTGGAAACGGCCTCAAATGCCTGGGGAACCTTTGGGCAGGAGCACCGTTATTTGCCCGCACTGAGGAATCCACCGACTATGCCGGACAGCTACATCATCGAAGTCGATTCGCAGACCGCAGGTATCGTCGTTCGTTCTTCCGGAGGCTATTGCTTCTTCGCCTCATCCCACCGCTTCAACCGTCTTGAAGGCCAGCTCTTCCGCAACGCGCGCGAAGCCGAGCGCGCCGCGCGCAAGCTGCTGCACGGTGACGTGAAGGAGGCGGCGTAAGCGTCTGCCGCTTGTCATTTTGACGCGTGAAGCGTGGTCGGAAATTCTTGCCGCCCTTGATGCCAGCTGCCTTTTCCTTCTCCCCTTGTGGGAGAAGGTGGCGACCGCCTTCAGCGGCCGTTCGCAAGAGAACGCCGAAGCGAGGCTTCGGCTATGGCGCCGGATGAGGGGTTGCTTCAGCAAACTCAAATCGTGAGAGGTCGACTCGTTGATAGAGACCCCTCACCCGTCTCGCCGCTTCGCGGCGAGCCACCCTCTCCCACAGGGGGGAGAGGGCAAGCGTCGTTGATCACAACTTCGTTGCTGCGCGCGACAAGAGCTTCCACTCGTCGCCCTGCTTCTGCCAGTTCATCAGGATGTGAAGGTTGGTCGATACTTTTTTCCCGTCGGCCGCCATCTCCTGCTCGCCCAGCCAGTGGAAGCGGACGATCGCGGCGGGACCGACGACCTTGATGGTCGGGTCCTTGTAGTCGATCGACAGGAATTTCGACTTGCCGTCGGTAGCGTTGGCGATGAAGGTCGCCTTGTCCTCCACCTTGCCGCTGGAATGGCTGTAGCTGAGATCGTCCCAACACAGCGCGCCGAGCGCCTTCGGATCAGCCGCGATCTGGGCGAGGCGGAAGGCCTCGACCTTCTTCGCCACGGCCTCATCGTCGGCCGAGGCCGCCAGCACCGGTGTCGTGAGCGCGAGTGCCGAGACGGCGAGAGTCGAGAGAGCCAGATCGCGTCGGTTGATCGTCATCGTTTCCTCCTTTTTGATCTTGCGGCGAGTGTTGCAGCCGCGCGCGGCTTTGTCGAGTGGCACCTCGTCGTCATGTTCATGCGTCATTGCGCGGCTGAGGCCATATTGATACGTCTCGCGCATCAATGCGCCGCGGATTTGGGAAAGTACGGAAATGATCGAAGCCAAAACGGAAGCGATGGGCAGGGCCTTGCTGTTCGACATCGACGGCACGCTGGCCGACACCGACCCGCTGCACTTGAAGGCCTTCAACCAGGTGCTCGGGCCTCACGGCCATGTCTTCGACCACGCGCGCTTCTCCAGGGAGCTGCAAGGCTTCGCCAATGTCGCGATCGGCGAGCGCTTTCTGCCCGACGAGGCGCCGGAGCGGCGTGCCCTGATCCTTGATGAGAAGGAGGAGGTCTTCCGTACGCTGGTGGCCGGGCAGATCGCGCCGCTCCCGGGCCTGATGGCGCTGCTCGACCGGGCCGACAGCGCCGACATCCCCATGGTGGCCGTGACCAACGCGCCGCGTCTCAACGCCGAGCTGCTGCTCTCCGGCCTCGGCATTACGCATCGCTTCAAGGCGCTCGTGATCGGCGCCGAGCTGCCGCACGGCAAGCCGCATCCGCTGCCCTATCAGGAAGGGCTGCGTTTCGTCGGCGCGAGGGCAGAGGCCTCGATCGCATTCGAGGACTCCCGTACCGGCGTGCAATCGGCCGCGGCGGCCGGAATTCCGACCGTCGGCATCCGGACCAGCCTCAGCCATGCCGACCTGGTTGGCGCCGGCGCGATCGCTTCGGCCAGCGCCTTCGACGATCCGGCACTGCTGGCGCGCCTTTCGAGCGCCATGGCGTGGTGAGGGCCGCATCCGTTAACCGTGATCGGCGCACGCATTGACCGCAGCTGCGAACCGCCGCACCATGCATCATCCTGATTTGAGGCCGTTGCCGTGACCGGACTGACCCATCGCCAAGCCGAAATTCTCAACATCGCGCGCGCTTCCGGCCGCGTCATGGTCGAGGAGCTCGCGCGCCGGTTCGAGGTCTCGGCACAGACCATCCGCAAGGATCTCAACGATCTCTGTGAGCGGAGATCGCTGACCCGCATCCACGGCGGCGCCATCATCGCCTCCGGCGTGGAAAACCTCGCCTATGAGGCGCGCCGCTTCGTTGCCGCCGACGAGAAGAAGGCGATCGGGGCTGCGGCCGCCTCGCTGATCCCGAACGGCTGCTCGCTATTCATCAATATCGGCACCACGACGGAGGAGGTCGCCAGCGCGCTGACCTCGCATGAGGATCTGCTCGTCATCACCAACAACCTCAACGTCGCGATGCTGCTGTACCGCCATCCCCGCATCGAGGTGGTGGTCGCCGGTGGCACGGTGCGGCGCGCCGACGGCGCCGTGGTCGGCTCGACCGCGACGCAGCTGATCGGACAGTTCAAGGTCGACTACGCCATCATCGGTGCGTCCGCGATCGACGAGGAGGGCGCGCTGCTCGACTTCGACTATCGCGAGGTGCAGGTGGCGCAGGCCATCATCGCCAATGCCCGCAGCGTCATGCTGGTCGCCGATTCCACCAAGCTGCGCCGCAGCGCGCCGGTGCGCATCGCGCATATCACGCAGATCCAGACCTTCGTCACCGACCAGGAACTGCCCGAGCGCCTCGCCACCATCTGCCACAGCAAGGGTATCGAGGTGATGGCGGCGATGCCGAAGGAGGCAGGGGAAATCGATGATGCGCAGGCCGAAGCGCACGACGCAGTGCCCGAGGCGGCGCCCGTGGTCAGGCTGAGATAGGTCTTAGACATCGTCCCACGGATTGAGCAGTGGGACGCCGAACGCCGCAAAGTCTTTCACGTTGCGCGTGACGAGCGTGAGGTGATGCGCGAGTGCGGTCGCCGCAAAGAAGCCGTCCATGACAGACAATGCGACGCCGCTTCTACGGCTCTGCGCCATGAGGTCGCCCCAGTGCTCCGTCACCGCGTGGTCGATGGGCAGAACGCGGTCGGCAAACCGTGCCGGTAGATCGCGGGCAAGCCAGTCGGCCAGCGCCGTGCGCCGGCGGCCATCTTCCAGCAATGCGATGCCGCGGCGAAGCTCCGCGATCGAGGCAACGCTGATGAAGGCGCGATCTTCGTCGATCGTATCAAGCCACGCCAAGACTCGTGGGGAGGGCGCCGGCCGCTGAACCTCCGACAGCACGTTGGTGTCGAGCAGCAAGTTCACGGCATCTCGTCGCGCGGCCCATCGTGCTCACGCTCAAGCTCGAGGTTGGCGCCATGCAGAGGCGAGGCCAGGAGGAATTCGGCGAGTGTACCTTTTCGTTCGACCTTGCGCGCCCATTCCTCGGCGGAAACGACCACCGCGTTCGGCTTGCCGTGTCGGGTGATGACCTGCGGGCCGGTTTGGGCGCGGTCGATCACCTCGGACAGCCGCGCCTTGGCATTGGCGAGCGTCCAGGTGTCATCGGTCGGAAGCGTATCGGGTGCAGTGTTACGGTTGGTCAAGTGAGCGAAAACCAATATGACTAATATGACTATAATGGTGCAGGGCTGACCAATCAAGGGCGCCGCTGCTTCGCAAATTGCCGCTCAAACTGCTTAGTTTGGCGGCCCCTTGCCCCGAAAATAGTTCCGCTTTCGCTTCCCTTCGCCTCTCTTTCATCTTGCTTTCGTTTTTCGGTGTGATCTAATCAAAAGCGAAAGTAGCCGACCGAAGGAACGGGCGGCCGTCAGGGGAAGCGTCTGTTGGAGCGTATCTTCGACCTCGCCATCATCGGAGGCGGTGTTAATGGCTGCGGCATCGCGCGGGACGCGGTGGGTCGCGGTAATACTGTCTTCCTGTGCGAAATGAACGATCTGGCGAGCGGGACATCATCCTGGTCGACCAAGCTGGTGCATGGCGGCCTGCGCTACCTCGAATATTACGAGTTTCGCCTCGTCCGCGAGGCGCTGATCGAGCGCGAGATCCTCTGGGGCATCGCGCCCCACATCATTCGTCCCCTGCGTTTCGTTTTGCCGCACCATGCCGGCCTGCGTCCCGCCTGGCTGCTGCGTCTCGGCCTCTTCCTTTATGACCACATCGGCGGGCGCCATCTGCTGCCCGCCACGCGCTCGGTCGATCTTGGGCGTGACGAGGTCGGCAAGCCGCTGATCCCGAATCGCTACAGCCGCGCCTTTGAATATTCCGACTGCTTCGTCGATGACGCCCGCCTCGTCGTGCTCAACGCACGCGATGCCGCCGACAAGGGCGCCGAGATTCGCACCCGCACCCGCGCCACCGAGATTCGCCAGTCTGACGGCCTCTGGACCGTCGGCATGGTCAATACGCTGACCGGCGAGCGCTCGCAGATCCAGGCCCGCGCGCTGGTCAATGCC
>NZ_JALBGZ010000370.1:0-6366 GCF_023006515.1 Bradyrhizobium sp. PRIMUS42 | reverse complement strand
AGGTGTCACGGCTCTGCGCCGAAGGCGCTGCCGTCATCCGCGAGCAGCACCAGGGCCGAGAGTGCCGTCAGCGCGTCGCCGCCACGACAGGGCTCACGCCGCTTCGGTCGCATCGGCGCATTCCAGAGCTTTCGTCGCGGCCCGGTGCCGTCCGTCGGCAAAGATGCGACGATAGAGCACGACCGAGACGAGCCAGGCGATTACGAACAGCGCGATGACGGCGAAGCCGACATTGGCGAGCGACTCGTTAAGGCCGTCGACCAGCGTCCACACGCCCCCGGACAGGCCGAGCCGGTCGGCGGCCAACCCGAGCGCCTCGATGCCGCCGATCAACAGCGCGACTGCCACGGAGGCGCCAGTGATCGTGAGGTTGTACCAGAGCTTTCGCAGGGGATCGACGAACGCCCATCGATAGGCACTGACCATCAGCGCGGAATCGGCGGTGTCGACCAGCGCCATGCCGGAGGCGAACAGCGCAGGGAAAACCAGGATATCCGCAACCGACGCGCCGCGCGCGGCTTCGGTCGCGGAGATGCTGAGCAGGCCGATCTCGGTCGCCGTGTCGAAACCTAGTCCAAACAGGAAGCCGAGCGGATACATGTGCCATGGTTTTGTGACCAGGCGGAACAGCGGTCCGAGCAGTCGCGCGAAGACGCCGCGATTGGCGAGCAGCCTCTCGAGGCCTTCGGCGTCGTGGACGCCCTGCTCCCGTGCAGCACGGAACGTCCGCCACAGGCCGACCAAGATGACGAGGTTGATGGCCGCGATCACGAGCAGGAACATGGCCGACACCGACGTGCCGATGAGGCCACCGATCTCCTTGAGCAAGCTGTCGCCGCCAAGGCTCACCACGCCGAGCGCGAGCAATATGGTCGCGGCCACGACGACGGTGGAATGGCCGAGCGCAAAATAGAGGCCGACACTGTGCGGCGCGCCGCCCGTCTGCATCAATTTGCGCACGACGTTGTCGATGGCGGCGATGTGGTCGGCATCGACGGCGTGGCGCAGACCGAACACCCAGGCCAGCAGCGCAGTCGCCAGCACCGTCGGCCGGTCGCCGAACAGCGCGAAGGCCCAGGCCCAGGCGGCGATGTTGGCGGCGATGAGTCCCCCGAACAGCAGCAGCGTTCCGGATTCGATCGCCCGTAAAGTCCGCCTCACCGCTTGCTCCATCCACCCGATCCCGCAGTATGATGTTTATCAAGAACCCTCATACTGGCAAGAGCAAGAGCCGCGCCGCTTTGGCGCCTTGCGGCCGAAAAAACACAGCAAAACGGAAATCACCTCATTGATTCAATGGAAGATTTTTCGTCCGGCGCTGACAGCGCCGGAGCGGGATGCTCTGCTTTTATTGGCAAGCAACTATCGAACTTTGACGACCAATCTGACCGGTCTGCACGCGACGGTCAGGGACATGCCTGCTGCAGGCTGCAGCGATTACATATCCACGGTCATCGACAGCAGATAGGTGCGTGGTGCTCCAAGGAAGAACGTTCCGAATGAAGCCACGCTGGACCAGTAACTCTCGCCGGTCACATTCTGGATGTTTGCGCGGAAAACCGTCTTCTTGCCGTTGATCGCCGTGGTGTAACGGGCGCCGAGGTCGAGCCGCGTCCACTCCGGGATCGGCTGCTTGTTCGCGCTGTCGACGAACTGCCTGCCGGTGTAGATGACGGCGCCGTTCAAGGTGAGATCTCTCATCCACGGCAAGTCCCACTCCGCCCCGATATTGGCCTGAATGTTCGCAACGCCGATCGGCGTGTTGCCCAGATTGGCCGCAACCGCGGTCTTCGTCAGGGTGCCATCCAGCAGCGAGATTCCTCCGAGGAGACGAACATCCGGCAAAAGCTCGCCGAAGACGTTGAACTCGAGTCCGCGGACCCGTTGCTCGGCGGTCGCCGCGAAGCGCCCGGCGGACAGCTCTCCACTCGCCTTCGATATCTCGAAGGCGCTGAAGGTGGTTGCGATGCGGCCGAACTCCACCTTGACGCCGGCTTCGTACTGCTTGGCGACGTAGGGCTGCAGCACTTCGCCACCATTGGTAACGCCCGGCTGCACCGGCGCAACATCACCCCGGGCGAGGCCTTCGACATAGTTCGCGTACAAGGAGACATTGTCCAGGGGACGAACGACGAGGCCGACCACCGGAGTCACGGCGCTCTTGTCATAGGACGTCGTCAGCGTCCCGACATTGGAGGCGTAATTGTTCGCCTCGATGCCCTGGCGCCGGACACCCAAGGTCAACAGGATGCGCTCATCGAGCACGGACATGGTGTCCGCAATCGAAAGCCCCGTGAGCTGGCTGTCCGAGAGCCGGGGGCGGTCGCTGATCTCGTTGGCAAACTGAGTTGGCGCAATGGTCGGATTGTAGATGTTCGACCCGACCACGCTGCCATTGGTCAGCCGCCGGTACAGCGCGTCATGGTAGACCGAGGCCTGGAAGGCAAGGGCATGGTGGACGAAGCCGGTGTCGAAGCGGGCGCGGAGGCCGCCATCATATGTGGTTCGGTCAATGCTCAGCCCGAAGAACTGAGGCGTAGAGGTCGTGTTGCCGTTCGCGTTGACGATGGTCGGAAGACCGAAGAATCGCTCGACATTGGTCTTGGAGCCACCGACGTCCGCAAACAGCGTAACCTGGTCGCTGAGATCGTATTCGGTCCGCAGCAACACCGATTTGTCGGTGATGTGCGACCATTCCCAGGGCTGGGTCACGTTCAGCCGGCCATCCGGTGCCTTCGGCACCTGCAGGCCGGGAGCCATGAGAAACGGACGCGACGGAGCATCGAACCGATCGGTTTGCGCGATGAGATAGAGCCAGGACCTGAATCGCTCGCCCTGATAGTCGAGAGCCAGCGATCCGACACCTGTCGTTTCGGACTGGCGATCGATCGGCGTGTCGCCGTCGCGGAGGCTCCCGCTGGCCCGTACGCCCCATTGCTTGCCGTCGCCGTAACGCCGCGCGACATCCCAGTGACCGCCGAAGCGTGCAACCGAGCCGTAGCTTGCGGTCAAGCGGGTCAAATCCTCTTCCGCGCGCTTGGGCACGACGTTGATGACACCGCCGACGCCGCCATTGGGCGCCATGCCGGAAAGCGCGGCTGAAGGCCCCTTGAGCACTTCGATGCGCTCGACGTAGTCGGTAAAGATGCGATATGTCGGCGCAATTCCGTAAAGGCCCTCGAAGGCGAATTCACCGTTGTTGCCTTCGTTGATCGGGAATCCGCGAATGTAGAAGGAATCCACGATACCGCCCGTCGGGTGGGAGCTTCGCACGGACGGATCGAGGATCAGGGCATCCGCACCGGTTGCCGCCTGCCGATCCCGAATGAACTTTTCCGTGTAGCTCGTCACGTTGAACGGTGACTTCATCGTGCTGGTATTGCCGAGCATTCCCAGCCGCGCGCCCTGAGCGACCTCGCCACCCGCATAGGCGGGAGCGACCCCCGATTGCGGTCGCGCTGCGGCTGTTTCGACTTGCGCGGCGCCACGCGTCGGGGCGCGTCGCGAATTCGATCGGGCCCGGACATCGTTTCGTTTGGTCGGCGCACGGCGGGCCGATTGTTGCGCCGGCGCATCGACGGTCACGGGTGGAATGGAACTGCCGCCGTGTGGCGTTTGGGATCGAGCAGGCGATTCAAACCACGCGAGCAACGCAACTCCACCCAGCAGCGCCGCGCCAAAGCGCGCTACCGTCTCAACTCCACCCATACGTCGCATTTCCAGAAAGCCCTCATCGATGGCCTCTCTAGAAAGGCGCTATGGTGACGGCAACGAAAATGCGTGCGCTGCGATTTAGAATGTCTCGATCATCGATGACTGCAGTAGAAACTTTATCTGGAACGATTCCAATGACGCTGTGCGGCCGCGCGCAGAATGACGATGCGCGGTTGGATCTGCGACAGCGTCCCTTGCAAAATGCCGAGCGATCGAGATCACGACTCGTGTTGCGAGACGGGCGATGTTGAGCTGGTGAATCTCGCTGGTGCGCTCCCGGCAAGCAAGCCGGCGTGATCTCAGTCGCGCTTGATCCCGATCGACTTGACGATCGGTGCCAGGCGGGCCAGCTCGTCCTCGACCAGGCGCTGAAACTTGTCAGGACCTGAATCGACGTCCGGCTCCAGACCTTGCGAACGATAGCTTTCCTGCAACTGCGGATCGGCCATCGCCGTACGGGTCGCGATCGCGATCCGCTCCACGATCGCATCCTGTGTCGCTCTCGGAGCGAACAAGCCAAACCAGCCGGCATAGCTGAGGCCCGGCATGCCGGATTCGATGACCGTCGGAATGTCCGGCGCGCCACTCAACCGCCGATCGCTCGTCACGGCGATCATCCGCAGCTTGCCCGCATGGTGCAATTGCAGGATCTGGCTCGAGACCACGGCAATGACCGAGGAGATCTGGCCGCTGACAAGGTCGTTGGTCGCGGGCCCCATGCCGCGATAAGGAACATGGACAAGGTCCGCCGTGAGACCGGATTGCATCCTGAACATCTCTCCGACGAGATGATTGCCGGTGCCGACGCCCGGCGTGCCATAGGAAAGCCCGCCCGGATTGCCCCGCGCAAAAGCTGCCAGCTCTCGCAGGTCCTTCACCGGCAAGGAAGGATGAACCGCGAATGCCAGCGTGCTGGTGATCAGGCGATAGATGGCGCGGAAATCGCGAACCGTGTCGTAGGCAGGCTGCGCGGAGGACAATGGAATCATCACCTGGGTGCTGCCATTGCCGAGCAAGAGCGAATAACCGTCGGCTGCGCTCTGCGCCACCGCGGCGGTACCGATCGCACCGCCGGCGCCGCCGATATTCTCGACATAGATCGGCCCCAGCAGCGAGCCGATCCTGTCGGCCCAGGGACGGCCGATCTGATCACCCGCGGCACCAGCCGTGTAGGGAATGACCAGCCTGATGGGGCGGGAGGGGTATTCGTCAGCGGCTGCGCCGCCAGGCCAGACGGCCAGCACCGAGACCCCCGCCGCCATATCGAGCAGTTCTCGCCGTGAGAGAAGGGACATCTTCTGCGTATTCGGGACTGAGCTGGTCATCATACACGAATGTGGCGCCTGGAAAACGCGCAGGACGAGCGACTGCGGAATTAAGAATTTGGTAACGATACGAACGTGGTTGAACGCATTAATGCAAATTGCACGCCGCCGGTGTCTAGCCCGTAACGACCCTGCTATAAAGCGAGTGACGGCTCGATCGATCTTCGCGAATTGTCCGGTTTCCTTGATTGCGCATGAACAAGCTTAGCAACACGTTCGACATCGCCATCGAGCAGTCGTTCGACTTTCTGTCTCCGGAATATGCCGAGCTGTTTGATCGCTCGGCCGCTACCGCGTTCCAGCATCCGATCTGGCTGCACTGCCTCTACACCAGGCTCGCGCCGGAAGCGGGTGCGGCACCGCTGGTCGTCGTGGTCCGCCACCGCGCGACGGGAGCCCTCGCGATGGTGCTGCCCCTGCTCCGGATCCGGCGCGGTCCGATCCGAACCGTCGAGTTCGCCGACCTGCGCGTCTCCGACTATCTGGCGCCGGTCTGTAGCCCGGAATTGTTTTCGCAGCTGCTCGACGACGCGGCTGCATGCGCGGAGATTCAGCGCCTCGTTCGTCCTTTCGATCTGCTCCGAATGACCAAGCTGCCCGACGGGCGGCTTCCGATCGAAAACCTCCTGGCTGCGTCGCGCCGCGTAGCGATGGACACCAACGCCTACGCGACGGTTCTTGTCGCGCCGTTCGAGCAATGGCGAGCCAGTGCGATCGATCGCTCCTATCAGAAGGAGCTCGCCAAGAAATATCGTCAGCTCCAGAAGAAAGGCGAGCTGAGCTTCTCATGCTGCAACGACAGCGCCTCCGTGATTGAGGCCATGGAGGTGATGAAGAAGTTTCGCGGTCCGCGCTTTCAGGCGCAAGGCGACGGCGATCTGCTGCAGCGCCCCGAATATTTCGGCTTCTATTCCGACGTGGCCCTTCGTGGTCTCGGCGCCTTTGTGCGCCTCTACGCCATGACGATGGACGGCGAGGTGATCGCCGCCGTGCTCGGACTGTGCCATCGCGACAGCTTCCTCATCATCATGAGCGCCTTCGACATCGCCGGCTACAAGAGCCAGTCCCTGGGCGCGCTGATGTTCGAGCAGGTGGCGCGGGACTGTATCGAGCGCGGGGATCAGATGCTCGATTTCACTATTGGTGACGAGCCCTACAAGAAATTGTTCGGGGGACAGCCTTCGCCAATGTGGGCGGTCACGAAAGCCGGCAGCACCGCAGGCGCCGTCGCCCTGTTCGCGCTGAAGCAGGCTCCCTGGCTGAAACTGGCGGCCAAGCGGCTATCGGATCTGCGGCTGCTGCCCGCCCGCACCCCAACGCCCACGCG
>NZ_JALBGZ010000036.1:0-21861 GCF_023006515.1 Bradyrhizobium sp. PRIMUS42 | reverse complement strand
CGTTTCACGCCGCAGCTCTGTCCGCCGGCGGCGCATCCGACGGTGCGCCGGGCATCCGCCCGCATGATCGCGTGCGCTACTACGCGGCCTTCGTCGTCGATCCCGACGGCAACCGGATCGAGGCGGTGACGTTTCCTGCGGAGTAGGGCGTCAGAGCTTGCGCGCGACTTCCGGAGCGAGCTCTTTTTCCGCCTCGGCGAGCCGTGCCACGGCGGCCTTCAGCTTCGGCAGGATCTCCTCGACCCGATCGGCCTTGAGGATGTCGACCGAAAGGCCGGCACGGATGAACTCGGTCTGGCGCATGTGCGACAGCAGCGAGAACAGCGGCTCCCAGAAATTGTCGATATTGGCGAGCAGCACGGGCTTGGCGTGACGGCCGAGCTGCTTCCAGGTCAACTGCTCGACCAGCTCCTCCAGCGTGCCGACGCCACCCGGCAGCGCCACGAAGGCGTCGGAGCGTTCGAACATCAGCCGCTTGCGCTCGTGCATGTCGGGGGTGACGATCATCTCCTGCACGCGCGTCAGCGCATTCTCGCGCATCCGCAGGAACTCGGGGATGATGCCGGTGACGGTGCCGCCGTGATCAAGCACGGAGGTCGCGACCGAGCCCATCAGGCCAAGCGAGCCGCCGCCATAGACGAGGCGGATGTTGTTCTCGGCGAGCGCCTTGCCGAACGCCTTGGCGCCTTCGGTGAAGCGGGGATTGGTTCCTGGGCCGGAGCCGCAATAGACACAGACGGTTTTGATCGTGCTCATTGGTGCCATGATGCATTGCAGCGAAGAGGCGTCAAGCCCAATCGGTGATTCGATACTCCCGGAAATCTACCGGTAAACGGCGACAAACAATCGAAGATTCGCCATCTGGCGGGGTGCGTTGACATCGGGAAGGCTCTATATGACAGGCGAAAATCGTAAATCGCGGTGACGCCCGCATCCGGCGGGATTTCAGGCTTTTTGATGGACCAACCTCAATCGTTCGACGGCGCCGACGTTCCCGATCCTGCCGGCGGCCCGCCGGAGCGGGCCACGTTGATGGGCACGCTGGCGCATCTGTGGCCCTTTATCTGGCCAGGCGACCGCTTCGACCTGAAGATGCGTGTGGTGTGGTCGCTTGTGCTGCTGCTCGCTGCCAAGCTGATCACGTTGACGGTACCGTTCAGCTTCAAATGGGCGACGGACGCGCTGACCGGCGCCAATACGGCGCCGCTGCAGGCTGACAATTGGCACCTCTGGGTGATCGCCTCGCCGTTGCTGCTGACCGTGAGCTACGGCACGATGCGCATCTTGATGGCGTTGCTGACACAGTGGCGCGATGGCATCTTTGCGCGCGTCGCCATGCATGCGGTGCGCAAGCTCGCCACCATCACCTTCATCCATATGCACGAGCTGTCGCTGCGCTTTCATCTCGAGCGCAAGACCGGCGGTCTGACGCGCGTGCTCGAGCGCGGCCGCGAGGGCATCGAGGTCATCGTACGCATGGTGATCCTGCAGCTGATCCCGACCATCGTCGAGGTCTCGCTGCTGATGGCCGTGCTGCTCTGGCAATTCGACTGGCGCTACGTGGTCGCAACGCTGATCACGGTCATGCTCTACATGTACTACACTTACATCGCGACCGAGTGGCGGATCGGCATCCGCCGCAAGATGAACGATTCCGATACCGAGGCGAACACCAAGGCGATCGACTCGCTGCTCAACTACGAGACCGTGAAATATTTCGGCGCCGAGGCGCGCGAGACCCAGCGCTACGACAAGTCGGTCGCGCGCTACGAGGAGGCGAGCGTCCACACCTACACCTCACTCGCGGTGCTCAACACCGGCCAGGCGGTGATCTTCACGCTGGGGCTGACCGCGACCATGCTGATGTGCGCGATCGGCGTGCGCAACGGCACCAACACCGTCGGCGATTTCGTGCTGGTCAACGCCATGATGATCCAGCTCTATCAGCCCCTGAACTTCATGGGCATGGTCTATCGCGAGATCAAGCAGGCGATCATCGACATCGAGAAGATGTTCAATGTGCTGGGCCGCGAGGCCGAGATCAAGGACGCGCCCGATGCGCAGCCGCTGGTCATCTCCGCCGGCACCGTGCGCTTCGAGGACGTGCGCTTTGCCTATGAGGCAACGCGGCCTATCCTCAAGGGCATCAGCTTCGAGGTGCCGGCCGGCAAGACCGTCGCCATCGTCGGCCCGTCAGGGGCAGGCAAGTCGACCATCTCGCGTCTGCTGTTCCGCCTCTACGACGTCTCCGGCGGCAAGATCCTGATCGACGGGCAGGACATCCGTGCGGTGACGCAGGATTCGCTTCGGGCCTCGATCGGCATGGTGCCGCAGGACACCGTGCTGTTCAACGACACCATCCGCTACAACATCCGCTACGGGCGCTGGGACGCCAGCGATGCCGAAGTCGAGCAAGCGGCGCGGCTCGCGCAGATCGACCATTTCATCCGCATGTCGCCGAAGGGTTACGAGACCCAGGTCGGCGAGCGCGGGCTCAAACTGTCCGGCGGCGAGAAGCAGCGCGTCGCGATCGCGCGCACTGTTTTGAAGGCGCCGCCGATCCTGGTGCTGGACGAGGCGACCTCGGCGCTCGACACCCACACCGAGCACGAGATCCAGGGCGCGCTCGAACGGGTGGCGAAGAACCGTACTTCGCTGGTGATCGCGCACCGGCTTTCGACCATCGTTGGAGCCGACGAGATCATCGTGCTGGATCAGGGCCGCATCGCCGAGCGCGGGACCCATGCCAAGCTGCTCGCCCATGGCGGCCTCTATGCCAGCATGTGGAACAGGCAGCGCGAGGCCGAGGCAGCGCGCGAGAAACTGGCCAAGATGGCCGACACCGGCGAGGCCCCCAACCGGGAGCCGCCACCGGTCGACGACGCCCTGACGGCGCCTGCGGCGGCGGAGTGACCTTGTCTCCGGTCCCAACTCTGGCCTAAACAAGCCCGCGCGACGACCCGCGCCATTAACTCCGACCGGCAGATAGCGATGTCCATTCTCGATTCGATCCAGCGTCAGATCCCACCGATCCACAAGGAGGGCTATCCCTTCATCGGCGGCTTTGCGCTGGCAAGCCTGATCCTGTTCTGGCTGTGGTCGCCTCTGGGCTGGATCGGCACGATCCTGACCGTGTGGTGCGCGCTGTTCTTCCGCGATCCCGTGCGCGTGACGCCGGTGCGCGAGGGGCTGGTGGTGTCGCCGGCCGACGGCCGCGTCTCGATGATCACCATGGCGCTGCCGCCGGCCGAACTCGGGCTCGGCGATCGGCCGCTGCCGCGCATCTCGGTGTTCATGAGCGTTTTCAATTGCCACGTGAACCGCGCTCCCGTCGCGGGCAGGGTGGACCGCATCGCCTACCGCCCCGGCCTCTTCATCAATGCCGAGCTTGACAAGGCCAGCGAGGACAATGAGCGCAATTCGCTGGTGATCTCGACACCGACGGCGCGGATCGGAGTGGTCCAGATTGCAGGGCTTGTCGCCAAGCGCATCGTCTGCTTCGTCAGGGAGGGGCAGGCGATCGGCGCCGGCGAGCGTTTCGGTCTGATCCGCTTCGGCTCGCGGCTCGACGTCTACCTGCCTGCGGGAACCAAGGCGCTGGTCTCGGAAGGGCAGACCGCCATCGCCGGCGAGACGATTTTGGCCGATCTTGCGGGCGACGACCCCAGCCGCGCCTACCGCGCCATTTAACCAATTAGTCGGTCTGTGGGGGCCTTCCGCCGCAATGGCGGAGGGAGACGCGACTTGCTATATCTCGCCTTGAGGTGAGGACCAGCGATGACGCCCTATGACTTCAAATACCCCGATACGCGCCGCCGCCGGTTCCGCCCGATTCCGGTGCGGATGCTGGTGCCCAACATCATCACGCTGCTGGCGATCTGCGCCGGCCTGACCTCGATCCGGCTGTCGATCGAGGGGCGGATGTCGCTCGCCGTCTACGCCATCGTGTTCGCGGCGGCCCTCGACGGCATCGACGGCCGCATCGCGCGCATGATCAAGGGCCAATCCAAGTTCGGCGCCGAACTCGACAGCCTCGCTGACTTCGTCAATTTCGGTGTGGCGCCCGGCCTGATGTTGTATTTCTGGCAGCTCCATGAGCTCGGCAATGCCGGCTGGATCGCCGCGATGGTGTTCGCGATCTCCGGCGGCCTGCGTCTGGCGCGCTTCAATGCCACCATGGACGATCCCAACAAGCCGGCCTTCGCCGCCAATTTCTTCACCGGCGTGCCGGCGCCGGCCGGCGCTATCACCGTGCTGCTGCCGATTTACGTCGCGTTCCTCGATCTCGGCCGCACTCCCGCGGTGGTGACGGCGGCCTATACGCTCCTGATCGCCTTCCTGATGGTGTCGCGCCTGCCGGTGTTCTCCGGCAAGACCAAGCGCATGCGCGTGCCGCCGGAGCTGGTGCTGCCGGCTTTCGTCGCCGTGATCGTCTTCATCGCCCTGCTGATCGCCTATCCCTGGCACGTGCTGTCGATCGGCACGGTGCTGTATCTGCTCTGCCTGCCGCTCGGCTACAAATCCTACCGCGACCAGGCGCGCGCGCTGGAAACCGCAACGCCGGCGGAAGGCGAAGTCCCGTCACCACCTTCGGCGCCGACGCTGGCGAATTTGTCGGAGCCACCGCCGGATGACGACCGGCCCGGACGGCTGCACTGAACGGTTGTTACGGATATCTGCCATGAAGGCGTGCTGAGTTGGGTCGAGGCTCGATCTCGGCTATATCGCCCTGTGCCGGCGGCACCGCGCCAACAGCGGCCGCCAATCTGGGAGAGAACGCCTTGACCAATTCCGCGACCGGGCCGCTGCCCGCTTCCGTCCTCGAAGCGCTGGGCCGCTACGACACGCCGACGATCTGCAATGCCATGGAGATCGTGGCGCCCGAGCGCCGGCTGATCGGCTACACCACCAAGCAATTGGTTTGCCCGTTCCCCGATCTGCCGCCGATCGTCGGCTACGCCCGCACGGTTGCGATCCGCTCGGTGCTGAAATCCTCGCTGCCGGCGGAAGAGCAGTCCAAGCGCCGCATCGAATATTACGAGTATGTCGGCACCGGCCATGGTCCGCGCATCTCGGTGATCCAGGACATCGACGGTCCTGACGTCGGCTACGGCGCGTTCTGGGGCGAGGTCCAGAGCAACGTGCACAAGGCGCTCGGCTGCCTCGGCGTCATCACCGACGGTTCGATCCGCGACATCCCGCAATGGGCCCCTGGCTTCCAGGCGCTGGCCGGCTCGATCGGGCCGTCCCATGCCTGGGTGCATGCCGAGAGCTTTGGCGGCGAGGTGCGCGTTGCCGGCATGACCGTGAAGTCGGATGACCTGATTCACGCCGACCAGCACGGCGCCATCGTGATTCCGCACGACATCGCCGCCAAGCTGCCCGAGGCCGCCGAACTCTGTGGCCGCCGCGAGACGCCGATCCTGGAGATCGCCCGCAGCCCCGACTTCTCGCTGGAGAAGCTGAAGGCCGCGCTGAAGCGCTCGGCGGAAATTCACTGAGCTTACGGCGACGACGCCGGTCGTGGGCTGCCTTGTTCGCTCAGGAACAGGGCAGCCTGATCGGGCTCACCAAACACAGCGGCGGCGCATCCGATGAGGGTGAAGCCGCCGGCGAAGTCCCACAGGGTGACGTCGTCTGGGCTGTCGGTGGTGTGAATCAACCGCGCTGCAATGACGGCGAAGGCAGCCTCGACAAAGAGCAGGGCGCTGAACGCCGGCAGGACGAGCTCCGGTTCGAGCATATGCAGCGCCAGCAGCGCCGGCAACGCGGTGAGAAGACTGAACAGCGTCAACATTGCAAATCGCTCCCGCGATCGAGCATGCCGCAGGGCTGCAGGATAGCAGATCCATCCATCGTTTTGCCCGTGGCGCAGGGCCGCAGCGCTCCATCCGGAGCACGAGCAAACCGTCTCGCAGCTGTTCAAGTGGACGCCGTGTCTTCATCGCCTCGTCGCAGCCCAATCATGGTTAGCAAAGCGTTGAAATTCCTGTCGGTGATCGGCAAAGCCCGCATCCTCCGAGTGCACTGCGCCCGGTTTGGCAGGCCGGCTCAACTTAACCTTTACGCGGCTTTAAGGGCGGCGCTCTAGGGTTTCCGATGCGGTTCGGGGTTGGGCCGCGCCAGCGGCCAGGACGGCCGTTGTTGCGTACGCGTTGGAGTATCCCATGGATATCATGACGAGCGTCGGGCTCACGGCGGGCATCATCGTCATCACTGCGATGATCTTCATGGGCGGCGACCTCCACATGTTCATCTCCGAACATGCGATGATCATCATCTTCGGCGGCTCGATCTCCGCCACCATGATCCGCTTTCCGCTCTCGGCACTCCTGCACGGCCTTCCGCTCGGAGCCAAGTTCGCCTTCACCATGAGCCGCCTGTCGGCGCACGACCTCGTCGACGAGCTCGCCCGCATCGCCGAGATCGCCCGCAAGCAGGGCCCGGTGGGTCTCGAAAAGGTCGAGACCGACGAGCCCTTCCTCGCCAAAGGCATCCGCTACGTCGCCGACGGCTACGACCTCGACTTCATCCGCGACAATCTCGAGCGCGACCGCGACAACTTCCTCATGCATCTGGACGAGGGCAGCAAGATCTACCGCGCCATCGGCGATTGCGCCCCGGCGTTCGGCATGATCGGCACCCTGATCGGCATGGTGCAGATGTTCGCCAACATGACCGATCCGTCCAAGCTCGGCCCGTTCATGGCGACCGCGCTGCTCGCCACGCTTTACGGCGCGCTGGTTGCGAACCTGTTCTGTCTGCCGATCGCCGACAAGCTGCACGGCAAGCTGCTGGACGAGGAGACCAATCGTACCCTGATCATCGACGGCATCCTGATGATCCGCGACTCCAAGAGCCCGACGCTCGTGCGCGAAATGCTGCTGGCCTACCTGCCGGAGAAGCATCGTCACGCCGAGGGTGAGCCGGTGCCGGCGTAAGACCGCCCGCCGGGATTTTCAGCCATGGCCAAGAAGAAACGCGGCGATGCGCACGGAGGCGGTCACGGCTGGTTCGTGACCTTCGCCGACCTGATGGGCTTGATGATGAGCTTCTTCGTGATGCTCGTCGCATTCTCGACGCAGGACGCCAACAAGCTGAAGATCGTCGCGGGATCGATGCGCGACGCCTTCGGTGTGCAGAGCGAAGCGCGCTATGCCGGCATCGTCGAGTCCGACGGGTTGCCGACCCGCCCACGGCTGAAGAACGTCGACCATATCCAGCCCGAGGATGCCTCCAACACGCCGACGCCGGACCAGGAGGATCGCGACCGCACGTCGGGGGCGAAGATCAAGGTCGACCGCAATTTCGCGCTCGCTGCGGCCTCGCTGCGCCAGGCGCTGCAGGACATGCCGGAGCTGACCGAGATGTCCAAGCACATCATGTTTGAGGAGACCAAGCAGGGTCTCAACCTGGAGATCGTCGACCAGGACGGCCGCTCGATGTTCGCCGACGGCTCCAAGGTCCCCTATGACCGCACCCGCCGTCTGGTCGAAAAGCTCGCGATCCCGCTCAAGGCCACGCCGCTCCGCGTCTCCATCGCCGGCCACACCGCGGCGGGCTTCGTGCCGACCCGCAGCGAGTACGGCGCCTTCGATCTGTCGGCCGATCGCGCCAACGCCGTGCGCCAGATCCTCGAACGCGAAGGCCTGCCGCCGTCGCATATCTTCGCTGTCTCCGGAAAGGCGGACACCCAGCCGCTGTTTCCGGACGATCCTTCGCTCGCGGCCAACCGGCGGGTGACCATCACCCTGATGCGCGAAGATCCCCCGCTGCCGCCGAATCTGAAGCCCTGAGCATGGTCCGGTAAAGTGGGCACCGTTTTTCCGACGAGATCATGCTCGGAAAATATGTCCTCTTGCGTTACCATTTTACCTGAGGCATGTCGTCGCGCGGGCGACGAACGTTGCTGCGGTGTCACAGCTTCTGTCTGGGCGCCTGCTATGGTGATGGGCTGATTGACAGGCGCGCCGGAAGCGTCAAAAGGCGCCGGATCAATTCCAGGGAAGAAGCGTTTTCCACCTTCATGACGGCGAGCATCACACAGGCCGAGACCCAGGATGGGCAACCGGTCACCTCAGGTTTTTGGGCCCTTACGCTCGGGAGCATCGGCGTCGTCTTCGGCGATATCGGCACCTCGCCCCTGTATGCATTCCACGAGGCTGTCAAGGCCGCGGCCCATGGCGAGCCGGTCTCGCGGGTCATCGTGCTGGGCGTGCTCTCGCTGATCCTGTGGGCGCTGTTGATCGTCGTCACCGCCAAATACGTTCTGCTGCTGCTGCGCGCCGACAATAACGGGGAGGGCGGCACGCTTTCCCTGATGGCGCTCGGCCAGCGCGCGCTCGGGCGGCGAAGCTGGGTTCTGCTCGCGCTCGGCGTGGTCGGCGCCTCCATGTTCATCGGCGATTCCATGATCACGCCGGCGATATCGGTGCTGTCGGCGGTCGAAGGCCTGAAGCTCGCAACCCCCGCGCTCGAGCATTACGTGGTGCCGCTCACCGTGCTCATCCTGGTGCTGCTGTTCGCGGTCCAGAGCAAGGGGACCGCGCTGGTGGCCTCGGCCTTCGGGCCGGTGATGGTGGTCTGGTTCACCATCATCGCGGTGATGGGGGCGGTCCACATCGCCGACGACCCGACCGTGCTGGCGGCGATCAATCCCTATTACGCGGTGCAGTTCGTGCTGTCGCACGGCACGATCGGCCTCGTGACGCTCGGCGCGGTGTTCCTGGCGGTGACAGGGGGCGAGGCGCTCTATGCCGATCTCGGCCATTTCGGCCGCAAGCCGATCCAATTGGCATGGATGTTCTTCGTACTTCCCGCGCTCTTGATCAATTATTTCGGGCAGGGCGCGCTGGTGCTGTCCGATCCGAGCGCAATCGAGCATTCCTTCTATCGCATGGTGCCCGAAGGCCTGGTGCTGCCGCTGGTCGGGCTTGCGACTGCCGCGACCGTGATCGCGAGCCAGGCGGTGATCACCGGTGCCTATTCGCTGGTCTATCAGGCGGTGCAGCTCGGCCTGCTGCCGCGTTTCGAGGTCCGTTATACGTCCGAGACCCATGCCGGCCAGATCTACCTTCCGCGGGTGAACCGGCTGCTGCTGATCGGCGTGATGCTGTTGGTCCTGCTGTTTCACACTCCCAGCAATCTGGCCTCGGCCTACGGCATCGCGGTCTCCACCACCATGGTCGCCGACGGCATCATGGGCTTCGTCGTGATCTGGAAATTGTGGAACTGGCGCGCCGCCACGGCTGCTGCCGTGATCGTGCCCTTCGTCGTCGTCGATCTGAGCTTTTTCAGCGCCAATCTCCTGAAGCTGCTCGAGGGCGCCTGGGTGCCCCTGCTGTTCGGCGTGGCTATGGCGGGGACGATCTGGACCTGGCGGAAGGGCTCCGGGATTCTGATCCAGAAGACGCGCCGGATCGAGGTGCCGCTGGACGATCTGATCCGGAGCCTCGAGAAGCGGCCCCCGCATATCGTCAAGGGCACCGCTGTGTTCCTGACCAGCGATCCCTCGTTCGTGCCGACCGCGCTGCTGCACAATCTCAAGCACAACAAGGTGCTGCACGAGCACAACGTGGTCCTGACCATCGAGACCGCGCACACGCCGCGGGTGGACCTGTCCGAGCGGTTCCGGATGGAAAAGATCAGCGAGAAATTCTCCAAGGTCCGGCTGCGCTTCGGCTACATGGAGCAGCCGAACGTGCCCAAGGCGCTCGCGATCGCGCGCAAGCAGGGCTGGCAATTCGACATCATGTCGACGTCATTCTTCGTGTCGCGAAGGTCGCTGAAAGCGTCGGCGCAGTCGGGCATGCCGCTGTGGCAGGACCATCTGTTCATTGCGCTCAGCCGGTCCGCCAACGATGCCACGGATTACTTCCAAATCCCCACCGGCCGGGTGGTTGAAGTCGGAACCCAGGTCACCATCTAGAACGCATCTGCTCCAGCTATGCGAATTTGCATGGCCAGGCTCCGAAATCGGGCTAGGCTATGCCGGTAGCGCAGGACTATAAGCCGCGCGCTCTTCCGCCATTGTGCAGTGAAGCATTTTTAGAGGCCACTGGGCTCTCCCATGACAAGCGATGTAGCGATTTCCGCCCCGGAAACGGCGGCGGCCAATGGGCATGGCGAGGCCCACACCACCGCCCGTTTCGGCGCGCTGACGCTCGGCAGCATCGGCGTCGTCTACGGCGATATCGGCACCAGCCCGCTCTACGCGTTCCGTGAAGCGGTGATGGCCGCCTCGGGCGCAGAGGGGTTGCCGACGCCGGCAGCGGTGCTCGGCGTGCTCTCCCTGATCCTGTGGGCGCTCGTCGTCGTGGTGACGCTCAAATACGTCGTGATCCTGCTCCGTGCCGACAACAATGGCGAGGGCGGCACGTTGGCACTGATGGCGCTGGCCCAGCGTGCGGTCGGCACCGGCGGGACGACCATCGTCCTGCTCGGCATCATCTCCGGCGCGTTGTTCTACGGCGATGCCGTGATCACGCCGGCGCTCTCGGTGCTGTCGGCGATCGAGGGCATGAAGGACGTCACGCTCCGGTTCGAGCCCTATATCGTGCCGCTGACGGTTGTGATCCTGGTCTGCCTGTTCGCGGTGCAGTCGCGCGGAACCGCCCGCGTCGCCGCCTTCTTCGGTCCGATCATGTGCGTCTGGTTCGCGGTCATCGCGGCGGCGGCGATCCATCCCATCATCCAGCAGCCGCAAGTCCTATACGCGTTGAACCCGCTCTACGCCGTGTCCTTCATGATCCATCACGGCATCATTGGCTTTGTCACGCTGGGCGCCGTGTTCCTGGCGGTTACCGGCGCCGAGGCGCTCTATGCCGATCTCGGCCATTTCGGCAAGCGGCCGATCCAGATTGCGTGGCTGTCGATCGTGCTGCCATCGCTGGCGCTGAACTATCTCGGGCAGGGCGCGCTCGTCCTCAGCGATCCCGGCGCGATCGTCAGCCCATTCTTCCAGCTCTTCCCGCAAGGTTTCATCCGCGGCTGCATGGTTGTGCTCGCCACCATGGCGACCGTTATCGCGAGTCAGGCGGTCATTACCGGCGCCTATTCGCTGACGCGCCAGGCGATTCAGCTTGGGCTGCTGCCGCGCTTCGAAATTCGTCATACCTCTGAAGCCCATTCCGGCCAGATCTTCATCCCGCGCATCAACCAGCTCTTGCTGCTCGCGGTGGTGCTGCTGGTGCTGCTGTTCCGCTCCTCCAGCGCGCTGGCCTCGGCCTACGGCATCTCCGTCACCGGGACCATGGTGGTCACGGCGATGATGGGCTTCGTGGTGATCTGGAAGGTCTGGCGGTGGTCGCCGCTCGCGGCCGCCGCGCTGATTGCCCCGTTCCTGTTCCTCGACCTGACCTTCCTGGCCGCGAACCTGCTCAAGGTGTTCGAGGGTGGCTGGGTGCCGCTGGCGCTCGGCGCGCTCATGATCATCCTGATGTACACGTGGCGCCGCGGCAGTCGGCTGCTGTTCGAGAAGTCGCGCAAGCTCGAGTTCCCGCTCGCTGACCTCGTGGCGATGCTGGAGAAGCGGCCGCCGCAGCGGGTGCCCGGCACCGCCGTGTTCCTGACCTCGGACCCGCTCAGCGCGCCGACCGCACTGATGCATAGTCTGAAGCACTACAAAGTGCTGCATGAGAAGAATGTCATTCTCACCATCGAGACGGCGCAGACCCCGCGGATCGATCCGGCCGAGCGCGTGAAGCTGGAGCAGATCTCACCGACCTTCTCCAAGGTGACGCTGAAATTCGGCTTCATGGAATCGCCCAACGTGCCGAAGGCGCTGGCGATCGCCCGCAAACTCGGCTGGCAGTTCGACATCATGTCGACCTCGTTCTTCTTGTCGCGCAGGGCGCTCAAGCCCGCAGCGCATTCCGGCATGCCGCGCTGGCAGGACCGGCTGTTCATCTCGCTCAGCCGCTCCGCCAACGACGCCACCGACTATTTCCAGATCCCGTCGGGGCGCGTCGTCGAGGTCGGCACCCAGGTGACGATCTAGCGCCGCTGTCGTCGCCCGGCTTGACCGGGCGACCCACTGTTCCAGAGTCAGCGTGGCTAGAACCGAGGAACCGCGGCGTACTGGATCCCCCGCCTTCGCGGGGAATGACACCCAACGCGCGGTGAGAGGTGAAGTGGGTCTCCCAGGCAGGAGCTCCAAAGCCGCACTTCAAGTCGCTCCGATTTAGCTTTAACTTGCGCCGGGCGGCTCAAGCCTTTGTAGCGCTTGATTTTCACAAGCCGAGAGGCGAGGTTGCCGCCGGCCGGGGACGCCCCGGTATACGGCTCGCGATGTTGGAGGATGATGTGGCAAACCAGGTACAGGATCTGACCCCGGACGAGGTCTCCAAGGGTGTCGCGGAAGGGCGCTATCTGCTGGTCGACGTGCGCGAGCCGAACGAGGTCGAAGCCGAGGCCTATCCCTACGGCGTTGTGGTGCCGCTCTCGACCTTCGATCCCAAGGCGATCCCCGATCCCCAAGGCAAGGATGTCGTGTTCGCCTGCCGCTCAGGCAAGCGCTCGGTGACGGCCTCGCTCGCGGCGCAGGCGGCGGGCCTGCCTTACGACAAGCATCTGGCCGGCGGCATGCTCGGCTGGAAGGCGGCGGGTCTTCCCAGCAAGGTCGGCGGCTGATCGGCCCCATGTCCAAAAGCGCTTCCCTGAACAAGGTCTTTGCCGACCTTCCCGTCACCATATTCGAGGCGATGTCGCAGGCCGCGCGCGACAATGCCGCCATCAATCTCGGCCAGGGCTTTCCGGACGATCCCGGCCCCGAGGACATCCGCCGCGCCGCGGCCGACGCCTCGCTGAACGGCTATAACCAGTACCCCTCGATGATGGGCCTGCCGGAGCTGCGCCAGGCCATCGCGACCCATTACGGACATTGGCACGGCCTCAAGCTCGATCCGATGAGCGAGGTGATGGTCACCTCCGGCGGCACTGAGGCGCTGACCTCGGCCATCCTCGCGGTGGTCCAGCCCGGCGACGAGGTGGTGTGCTTCCAGCCGGTGTATGATTCCTACCTGCCGATCATCCGCCAGGCCGGCGGCATTCCGCGCCTGGTGCGGCTCGAGCCGCCGCATTGGCGGTTGAATGAGGACATGCTGAAAAGCGTCTTCAATTCAAAGACCAAGGCGGTGCTCTTCAACAATCCCTTGAATCCGTCCGCGGTGGTCTATCCGCGCGAGGATCTCGATCTGCTCGCGCGCTACTGCCAGGAGTTCGACGTCATCGCGATCACTGACGAAGTCTGGGAGCACGTCACCTTTGACGAGCACAAGCACATCCCGCTGATCACCATCCCCGGCATGCGCGATCGCACCATCAAGGTCGGCTCGGCTGGCAAGATCTTCTCGCTGACGGGCTGGAAGATCGGCTTCGTCTGCGCCGCGCCGCCGCTGCTGCGCGTCGCCGCCAAGGTGCACCAGTTCCTGACCTTCACCACCGCGCCGAACCTGCAGGCCGCCGTCGCCTATGGCCTCGGCAAGCCCGACGAGTATTTCCTGTCGATGCGCAAGGATTTGACGCGGAGCAGGGACCGCCTGACCAAGGGGCTGGAGAGCCTCGGCTTCCCCGTGCTCAAGTCGCAGGGCACCTACTTCCTCACCGTCGACCTGTCGCCGCTCGGGCTCAACGAGAGCGACACTGAATTCTGCTGGCGGATCGTGAAGGATTACAAGGTGGCGGCGATCCCGGTCTCGGCCTTCTATGAGCAGGACCCGGTGACATCAGTGGTGCGCTTCTGCTTTGCCAAGAAGGACGAGACGCTCGACACCGCGCTGGAGCGGCTGTCGGATGCGGTGCGCGGACGCAAGAGGTAGATGATGAACGTCAGCCGCCCTGGTTTCGGCCTTGGTCTCTCGATCGCGGCAGCGCTGACGTTCCTTTCACAAGCGGCGACCGCCGAGGAGCGGGTCGTCAACTTCTACAACTGGTCGAACTACATGGCGCCGGATGTCCTGGAGTCCTTCACCAAGGAGACCGGCATCAAGGTGGTCTACGACACGTTCGATGCCAACGAGACGCTGGAGACCCGCCTGATGGCCGGCAAGTCCGGCTATGACGTCGTGGTGCCCACGGCTTATTTCCTGCAGCGCCAGATCAAGGCCAACATCTTCCAGAAGCTCGACAAGTCCAAGCTGCCGAACCTCACCAACGCTTGGCCGATGGTGACAAAGCATCTTGCGACCTACGATCCCGGCAATGACTACGCTGCGAACTACATGTGGGGCACGACGGGCATCGGCTACAACGTCGCCAAGGTGAAGCAGATCCTCGGGCCGGATGCCAGGATCGACAGCTGGGACATCGTCTTCCAGCCGGAGAACCTCGCCAAGTTCAGGGATTGCGGCGTCCACATGCTCGACTCCGCCGACGACATCTTTCCGGCGGCGCTGAACTATCTCGGGCTCGATCCGAACTCGACCAAGCAGGCCGACCTCGAGAAAGCCGCCGATGTCGTGGTGAAGGTTCGTCCCTCGGTGCGAAAATTCCACTCGTCCGAATATCTGAGCGCGCTCGCCACTGGCGAGATCTGCTTCGTGGTCGGCTGGTCCGGCGACATCATGCAGGCCCGCGCCCGCGCCGCTGAAGCCAAGAATGGCATCGAGATCGGCTACGCCATTCCGAAGGAGGGCGCGCAGATGTTCTTCGACAATCTCGCGATCCCCGCGGACGCCAGGAACGTCAAGGAAGCCTACGAGCTGATCAACTATCTCTACCGCCCGGACGTCGCCGCCAAGAACTCGGACTTCCTGTCCTACGCCAGCGGCAACCTCGCCAGCCAGAAGCTGGTCGATCCGAAGATTCTGAACGACAAGAACATCTATCCGGACGAGGCGACGCTCGCAAAATTGTTCGTCATCACGGCGCGCGAGCCGGCGACGCAGCGGATCATCAACCGGCTCTGGACCAAGGTGAAGACAGGGCGGTGAGGGGCTGCACTCGTCATTGCGAGCGAAGCGAAGCAATCCAGAATCTCTCCGCGAAGGCATTCTGGATTGCTTCGTCGCACCAGCGCAAAATTGCTCCGCATTTTTGTCGCGGGCTCCTCGCAGTGACGGCGTTTACCGCCACCTGCGATGCAGCCACAGCCACTGCTCCGGATGCTCGCGGACCCAGCTTTCCACCACGCTCGTGATCGCCTGCGTCGTGCCCTGGATGTCGATCCTGCCCTCGGCATCGCGCACCGGCTGGACCTCCTCGGTCAGCTCGGCGGTGAAGCGGCCGCCGGGCAGGCGGATGATGCGGGCGCCGTGGATCGGACATTCGATCTGGCGCAAGAGGCGCGCCAGCATCGGATTGGCGCGGGTCTTGCGGCCGAAGAAGGTGACCTCGACGCCGCCGGTCAGGTACTGGTCGATCAGCATGGCGACGTGCTTGCCGTCCTTCAGCGCCTGCGCGAGTCGCAGCGGCGCATCACGCCCCGCGGGGATCAGCGTACCCATATTGACCTGGCGCATCTCCTGGATGATGCGGTCGGCAGAGGCGATGTTCGGCCGGCGGTAAAGGATTGCGGCGTCCAGCCCGTGCGCGACCGCGGCGAGCGCCGGCAATTCCCAATTGGCGAGGTGCGCGGCGAAGATCAGCGCCGGCTTGCCGTCGTCGCGGATCTGGTCGAACAGCTCGATGCTGCGCGCGGGCAATTCGATCCGGCTCTTCTCCGGATGGTCGCGGTCATAGTCCCAGACATGGTCCATATGGGCGAACTCGGCGCCGACGCGGCCGAGATTGTCCCACACGCCCATCAGGATATTTTCGATCTCCTCCGGCGACTTTTCGGGGAATGCTGCTGTGAGATTGGCGCGGCCGATGCGGTGCTCGCGCAGGCGCGGCCCGATCGTCTTGGTGACGCGCGCGAAAAAGTCCGAAGTCTTGGCCGGATCGAAATAGCGCGTCGTACGCAGCATGCCGACGGTGGCGGCGCCGATCAGGCTTCCGCTGATCGATTTGGCTGCATTCCGCGCGCGAATCTTCGTGCTGATGGGAATCAGCGCCATGCGTCCGGTCAGGCCGGTTCGCGGGTCAGGATCAGCGAGGCGTTCTGGCCGCCGAAGCCGAACGAGTTCGACATGACAGCGGTGACGCGCGCGTCGCGCGCCGTGTTGCCGACCACGTTGAACAGGATCGTGGGATCCGGGGTCTCGTAGTTGATCGTCGGCGGGATGCGCTGATGCTCGAGCGTGAGCAGCGAGAAGATCGCCTCGACGGCGCCGGCCGCCGAGATGGTGTGGCCGACCATCGACTTGTTGGAGGTGACCGGAATCTTCTGCGCGAGCTCGCCGAACACGGCCGAGGTCGTGTTGAACTCCATCTTGTCGTTTTCGGGCGTCGCGGTGCCGTGCGCGTTGATGTGGTCGATCTGGTCCGGCGTCATGCCGGCATCGGCCAGAGTCTTGTTCATGCAGCCGATGATCGGCTTGCCGTCGGGCGAGGAGCGGGTGCGATGGAAGGAATCGGTGAGCTCACCGCAGCCGGCGATCACGCCGAGGATTTTTGCGCCGCGCGCGACAGCGGCCTCATAGCTCTCCAGCACGAGGGCGCCGGCGCCTTCGGCCATGACGAAGCCGTCGCGGTTCTTGGAGAAGGGGCGGGAGGCCGCCTGCGGCGGATCGTTCTGGGTCGACAGCGCCGAGAGCAGCGAGAAACGCACCAGCGCTTCCGGATTCACGGTGCCGTCGGTCGCAACGCAGAGCGCAGCATCAGTCTCGCCGCGGCGGATCGCTTCGACGCCGAGCTGGATCGAGGTCGCGCCCGAGGCGCAGGCCGTCGACAGCGAGATCGGCGAGCCCTTGGTGCCAAAGGTCTCGGCGAGGTGCGCGGCCACCGAGCCGAACATGAAGCGGTGGTGATAGGCGCTGTACTTGCCGCCGCCGGAGATACGCAGCAAATCATCATAGGTGAAGTCGGGCGCACCGACGGCGCGGCCGAGCTCGCGGCGCTGCGGCCATTCCACCTCGACCGGTGCGACCGCGAGGAAGAGGGGGCCCGGGAAGTCGGCCTTGGCACCGATGCCGGCCTGCGCGAGCGCTTCCTCGGTCACCAGCTCGGCCATCCGCTCGGACAGGCCGGTGGAGGAGAACGGATCGACGCTGACGAAATCGACAGTGCCGGCCATCGTGGTCTTCAGCCCGTCGACCGGAAAGCGCGTGATGGTGCGGATGCCGGATTCTCCGGCGACGAGTTTCGCCCAATTGTCGGCCTTGCCGGCACCGAGCGAGGTCATGATGCCCATGCCGGTGACGACGACGACGGGGCGCCCGAGTTTGTCGCGTGGTGCTGTCATGTCGATCCCCCGGGTGAGCTAGCTAACTGCCTCGACCAGCGCCATGCCTTCGCCGCGCCAGTGTCCGGCTCCCACCACCACAATCTGGGTGGGCGCTCCCTGCATTTCAATCTCGGTGCCCGTGGAATCGTTCGGCGGGAACAGCGCACCGCGCGAGATCGACAGCGCGGCGAGCGCGATGCCGAGCGGGAATTGCGTCTCCATGGTGTGGCCGAACATCGTGCCGGTCGAGCGCACCGGGAGATCCGCATGGCTCTTCAGGAAACCGCGCTCCTCGCTCGTGGCCGGCTCCGCACCGGTTGCCCCCGTGATGATCGCGCCCTTACCCTCGCGCTTCGGCAGTTTCGCCCACAGTTTCTCCAGCGTCGCGGTCATGTCGCCACCCTGCTTGCGCCGGGCGAGATCGGCAACGACGCTCGACAGCTTCGCGAACGGCTTTGCACCGCGCGCTTCCGCATGTGCCCGCGACTCCAGCACCAGGAACGCGCCGGCCGAGCCGAGCGCGAAGCCGGGATGATCCTTGCGCGCCCACACGGGAGCGAACTTGTCCTTCAGGTTGAAGTCGCCGAATTCGTAGAGGACGAGCAAGTCCTTGCGCTCGCCATTGTGCGAGCCGCCGACCAGCGCGATGTCGCTCTCGCCCGAGGCGATGCGCGACAGCGCGATACGGGCGGCATCGGCGCCGGCAACCTCTTCGCCCATGAAGGTGCGCGAGGTGCCGCCAAGACCATGCACGATGGCGATGTTGCCGGCGAGCAGGTTGGAGAGCTGCGCCAGGAACAAAGTGGGGCGCAAATCGCTCATCAGCCGCTCGTTGAGGAAGCCGGGCGCGTTCGCGCCCTTGGCCTCGGCCGTGAGCACGCCGGTGTCGACATTGAGATCGCGCTCGCCGCCGCCGGCGGCCACCACCATGTCGATCTTCGACAGGATATCCTTGTTGCCCTTGATCCCGGCGGAATCGAGCGCAAGGCCCGCGGCATAGGTGCCGATGCGCTGCCAGGCTTCCATCTGGCGCTGGTCGCCCTTCTTCGGGATCTGGCTGTCGAAGGTAACCGGCATCAAGGGATGCACGATGTAGGGTGCAAAACCCTTCTCGTCGACATTGATGCGCTTCTCCTGAAGCGCGGCCCAGTTGGCGTCCAGGCCCTCGCCGAGCGAGGTGGCCAGTCCAATGCCGGTGATCCAGACTTCGGTCTGGCCTGGCTTCGTCGCGGAAGTGTCAGTCATGGCGATACGGCCTGTTGCGGAAAGCCGACGCGCTCGGCGACCTTCGCCATGTACCCGCGCATATCCGCATTGGGGAAGGGAATCAGCGTGAAGGTCAGCGCCGAGTTGGCGCGCAGCTTGCCGCCGACCCTGATCTTGGCTTCGGTCATGGCGTAGCCGGAGCCTTCATGCGTGAGGCTCGCCTCGATGCTCATGAGATCGCCAGGATAGACCGAGCCGCGGACCTTGGCCTCCTTCACGGCGGCTAGGATCGGCATGCGCTCGAACTTGAACACGCCGAGCTGAAGCCAGCCCGAGGCCTGCGCCATCGATTCGATCAGGAGCACGCCGGGCATCAAGGGGTAGCCCGGGAAGTGCCCCTCGAAGATGGTGCTCTCCTTCGGGACCAAGGCTTCGACGACGATCGTCTTCTCGTCGACCTTGAGGTCGACGATGCGATCGATCATGTGGAAGTATTCGAGTTGCATGACCGCGCGCTTAGGCGCTCGCGCCCTTGGCCGCAACCAGTTCGTCGATGCGGGCGCACAGGTTTTTCAGCACGAAATACTGCTCGGTGGTCGCTTTGCCGTCGTTGACCTCCTGGGTCCACTTTTCCAGCGGCAGCTTGATGCCGAACTGCTTGTCGATCGCGAACGCGATGTCCAGGAAATCGAGGCTGTCGATGCCGAGATCATCGATGGCATGACTATCCGGCGTGATCGTGTCGCGCGGGATGTCGCACGTTTCAGCGATGATCGTGGCGACCTGATCGAATGTGGAAGACATCACTAAGCCTTTGATATATTGCGGATATTTGTCAGGTTATCCAGAGTGGCACGGTGGGTGGGCATCGCGCCCCTGATGACGCCCTCAACCCCCCTCTGGCCGGGTCGAAAGCCCGTATATCGGAGCGCCGCCCTGAGTTCAATGGAGCCGGGCAGGCGAGGAGACGGGGCTGGGGATGCCCGCCGGAGCCTTTTCCGCCGGGGGCCGGCGGCAGACCGGGCCTAGATGTGTGGCGTTGTGATCTTGACGCAGTCGCGACGGCCCATCAGCACGCAATCCTGAGTCCGGCGCAGGTCGGCGATGCTGACCGCCAGCCAAATTCCGATTGCGGTCAGTGCGATGGTGAAGGCCAGCGCCGCGATGTTGGCGAGCATGCGATGGCGAAAGTCGCCCGGCTCGGCGCGGGGCTGCTCGTAGCGTGACAGGTCCAGCGGTTCGGGCGCCACGCGCAACGGCTGCACGGTACCGCTGCCGCGGTGGACCGTCGGGGAAGGAGAGTTGCGCGGCCTGAACTGGAGCACCCGGTGCTCGTCGTCAGAGCTTATGGGCCGCTGGCTATTCATGGGGCGGGGATCACTCCGAAGCAGCGGTTTTAGATAGCACAGGTGGTGAACGCGTTGCAGAAAATCTTCTCAATGCCTGCGTGCATTCGTGCACTCGCACAATTTGTGCATGGACCGGTATGGAGCGACCGCGGAACCAGCCGTCATGTCGGCGGCAGGACCCGAGGACTGCGTTGCAACAACGGGCATGGCGATGGCCGAGGACTTCCCGCCTTCGTTCCCCTCTACATCGGCTTGTGATCTCCGCGTCCTTCCGAACACGTGTTGTCGCCGCAACGCCCGTGTCATAGTCGAGGGAACCTGGGCCGCCAGTTGCAACCATGCGAGGGGCTTTCGACCATGACCACGACCAACGCGCGCGAGCCGAGAGTGCATCCGGTCCCGATCCTGTCGCTCCGGCCGACGCAGATGACGGTCGGCATGCGCGAGGTCAAGGAGAAGCGCAAGCGCTGGCGCGGGCATGACAAGAAGAAGCAGGCCGATCTGCTCGGCAAGCACATGATCCCCGTCGTCTACGGTCCGGACGAGCGCTACTACGTGATCGACCATCATCATCTCGGCCGCGCACTGCATGATGAAGGCGTCAAGGAGGTGCTGGTGACCGTCGTCGGCGACCTCCGCATGGTCGAGCGCGAGGCGTTCTGGGGCGTGATGGACAACAAGCGCTGGGTCTACCCTTACGACGCCAAGGGCGAGCGGCGGGGGTTCCGTGACCTGCCGAAATCGATCGCCGATCTCAAGGACGATCCGTTCCGCAGCCTTGCCGGCGAACTGCGCCGCATGGGCGGCTTCGCCAAGGACACCACGCCGTTCTCCGAATTTTTGTGGGCCGACTTCCTGCGCCGGAAGCTCTCGCGGAAGGTGGTGGAGGCCGATTTCGACAAGGCTATCGAGAAGGGGATGTCCGCGGCCAAGAGCAAGGATGCGATCTATCTGCCCGGCTGGTGCGGTCCGGCGGACGAGGATTAGAGGGCGCGTTGTGATTCACCCCGTGCCTCTAGTGCGCTGACCATCATGCGCGCCGCTCGCGTCAGTCGCGCTGGAAGATCCTGGCGCCGGGGTAGGCGCGGCGGGCGTAGGTGATCACCAGCGCGCGGTCCTGGGTGTCCAGGAAGGGCGTTCGGATCTGGCACGACCCGACGATGAGGTGCCACAGGCCATTGAGCTTCTGGATGACGACTTTCATTTGAGTATTCCCTGATGACTCCCGTTCCAGCGAACGCTGCTTGTCGCCGCTGCGCTTCAGGATTGCGGCCGCGGCCGTAGAATTCTCGATATGGCCGGCGATCCGCTGCAAAATACGTCGACCATTGTTAGTTGGTTGCGGAACGTGCCCAGATAAGCCGAATCCCATCACAGCCGCTTGAGTGAAATCAAATTCCGCGTCCACGAAACCGTCCTGAAACAGAGCCGTCCCATCTCTATGGAGTAGTCGAGCTCAAACAGGAGGCGAATATGCGCCGTCTGGTTTTCGTAATTGCCTTGCTCGCGGTTGCGTCGGCGGGAATCTCGGCATCGTTTGCCGCAGTTCACCATGCCAGGTCGTTGACGTTCGCGGAGCGCTTTGCTCCGGCGCTCGAGTTGATGGCGAAACGCTAGCGGCGCCTCGCTGGTGCGGTCCGACGGACGATGATGAGAGCGTCCGCCGCCGCGCGGCGATTGCATCGCTCCGCACGAGCCTATGGCCTCAACCGGCCAGGTCTCGATCGATGTTCCAGAGCCGCACGAAGGCTGCCCAGGCCTGCGGATACTCCTTGTCGGCGGGATCGATCGCAAGCAGCGCGCAGCGTGCTTGCTTGACCTCTTCCGATGACACACGCTTCGTCGGAGCCTGCAATTTTCTCGACTGCTCCCAGCGGGCCTCGATATCCTTCGCAACAGCCAAGGCTTCAGCGGCTGTTCGCTCCTGCGCCGATTTCACCGGGCATTGGCCCGAGGCGAGCGCCGGCCATGCGACCGGCGGCCGATCGGCCTGCCAGATGGGTTCGCTTTCCGGTGCGGCCTTCACCTGCGAGCCTGAAGGCC